>NZ_BDQK01000001.1:300000-600000 GCF_003864295.1 Aphanothece sacrum FPU1
GTCATACTTCTCGTAGTGTATTTGCTGCTTTTCCTATCATTAAATCTTCAAAAAAAGCGCAAGAAATCTTAAAACCTTTCTTATCAAATTTAGGGGTTGCTATTTGGACAACTACCCCTTGGACGCTTCCTGGAAACTTAGCCGTTGCCCTGAATCCTGATCTCACTTATGCTGTAGTAGAACAGACTTCTAATCTTTGCAATTATCAATATTTAATTGTAGCAGCAGATTTAGTTGAGAAATTATCGGCTACTTTTGATACTTCCTTAACAGTTAAATCAACATTGCTAGGAAAGGATTTAGAACACACAATTTATCGTCATCCTTTATTTGATAGAGAGAGTGAAATTCTCATTGGTGGCGATTATGTTACTACAGAATCCGGGACAGGTTTAGTGCATACGGCCCCTGGTCATGGACAAGAAGATTATATGGTGGGTCAACGCTATGGTTTAGCTATTTTGTCTCCTGTTGATGCTAAAGGAAACTTTACAGAAGAAGCGGGACAATTTGCGGGTTTAAATGTTCTTAAAGATGCAAATGAAGCCATTATTAATGAACTCAAAGAGAAGGGTTCATTACTTAAAGAAGAACCTTATCAACATAAATATCCTTATGATTGGCGAACCAAAAAACCGACTATTTTTCGGGCAACAGAACAATGGTTTGCTTCAGTTGAAGGGTTCCGAGATGCAGCATTAAAAGCGATTAAAACAGTAAATTGGATTCCCTCTCAAGGAGAAAATCGTATCACTCCCATGGTCAGCGATCGCTCAGATTGGTGTATTTCTCGTCAACGGAGTTGGGGTGTCCCCATTCCCGTTTTTTATGATGAAGAAACAAACGAACCTTTACTAACCGCAGAAACTATCAATTATGTGCAGAAAATAATTGCAGAAAAAGGTTCTGATGCTTGGTGGGAAATGTCTGTAGAAGAACTATTACCTACAAAATACAAAAAAGATGCACACAAATATCGCAAGGGAACAGACACAATGGATGTATGGTTTGACTCTGGTTCTTCTTGGGCCGCAGTTGCCAAACAACGACCAGAATTAAAATATCCTGTTGATATGTATTTAGAAGGAACTGATCAACATCGGGGATGGTTTCAGTCTAGTTTATTAACCAGTGTTGCAGTTAATGAAATTGCCCCTTATAAGACAGTATTAACTCACGGTTTCGTCTTAGATGAAAAGGGACGTAAGATGAGTAAATCAGAGGGTAATATCGTTGATCCTCAAATTATTATTAATGGGGGAAAAAATCAAAAACAAGAACCTCCTTATGGCGCAGATGTGTTACGATTATGGGTGTCATCGGTAGATTATTCTTCAGATGTTCCCATCGGACAAACCATCCTCAAACAATTATCAGACGTTTATCGTAAGATTCGTAATACAGCACGATTTTTATTAGGAAATTTGCATGATTTTGACCCTAGTAAGCATACTGTATCTTATGAGGAACTACCAGAATTAGATCAATATATGTTACATCGCATTACCGAAGTTTTCACAGAAGTGACAGATGCGTTTGAAACCTTTCAATTTTTTCGTTTCTTCCAAACTGTACAAAATTTCTGTGTTGTAGATTTATCTAATTTCTATCTAGATATTGCCAAAGATAGACTCTACATTTCTCATCCTGAGTCTATCCGTCGTCGTAGTTGTCAAACTGTATTAGCGGTAGCTGTAGAGAATTTAGCTAAAGCGATCGCACCTGTATTATGTCACATGGCCGAAGACATTTGGCAATTTTTACCCTACGAAACCCCTTATAAATCCGTTTTTGAGGCAGGATGGGTAAAAATGGATACGCAGTGGAAAAAACCAGAATTGACAGCTTACTGGTCAAAATTACGGCAAATCAGAACAGATGTGAATAAGGTTCTAGAACAGGCCAGAAATGAAAAAGCGATCGGGTCTTCTTTGGAAGCGAAAGTATTACTTTATGTGTCTGATCAAGACTTGAAAAAGCAACTAGAAACATTCAACCCTGATGATACTTTAAGCGGAAATCAGGTGGATGAATTACGCTATTTAGTGTTAGCATCTCAAGTGGAATTAGTTGATAGTTTAGAAACTATTAAAACAGCAGACTATCAAAGTGAATCTGACTTAGTTTCTGTGGGGGTTATTAAAGCAGAAGGAGAGAAATGCGATCGCTGTTGGAACTATTCAACAAAAGTGGGAGAATTTAAAGATGATCCTACCATTTGTGAACGGTGTAATGCTGCTTTAGTGGGTGAATTTTAGGGGTTCTACCGGACTTACTATGCTAAACAGACCTGAGTTCGGTGTTAATCATTAATAATAGACTAAAGTCTGAGTAAAAGCATAAATAAGGGAAAAGAGTTAAGTTCTTTTCCCTTAAGTTAAATGATAATTTATTGAGGTTTAAATACCCACTGTTAAAGGAATAGATAACATCTCTTTGAGTAAGGCGACTTTATCAGTTGCTTCCCAAGGTAAATCAAGATCATCCCGTCCAAAATGACCATAAGCAGCCACATCTTGATAGAAACGTCCACCCCGTTGTGAAGGCAGTTGACGCAAGCTTAGAGACTGAATAATGCCCGCAGGACGCAATTCAAACAGTTCGTTAATCGCGTCTAATAGCTTGGTTTCATCTACCTTGCCAGTGCCAAAAGTTTCTACTAAAATACTCACAGGACGAGCAACCCCGATCGCATAACTCAGTTGTACTTCACACTTATCAGCTAAACCAGCAGCTACAATATTTTTAGCCACATAACGACAAGCATAAGCAGCAGAACGGTCAACTTTTGTGGGATCTTTACCAGAAAATGCACCACCACCATGACGAGAATAACCGCCATAGGTATCAACAATAATTTTACGTCCGGTTAACCCCGCATCTCCTTGAGGGCCACCAATAACGAATTTTCCTGTAGGATTAACCAGAAAACGGGTATCAATGCTTGGTTTAATATTAATATCCCCTAAAACTGGAATAACCACAGCATCCCAGAGATCTGACTTAATTCTGATTTGAACCGCGTCATTATCTGTTATAGAGTCAATGGTTTCATCATGTTGAGTGGAGATGAGGATAGTATCTATGCCAACAGGAATACCATCTTCATAGACAATAGAGACTTGAGTTTTACCATCAGGCCGTAAATAGGGCAATTCACCCATTTTCCGCACTGCCGCTAAACGACGGGCGAAACGATGAGCTAAACTAATAGGCAAAGGCATTAATTCAGGGGTTTCATTACAAGCATAACCAAACATAATGCCTTGATCGCCTGCACCAATGCGATCTAATTCATCATCACTCAGAGAGTGGCGTTGTTCGTGAGCTTGAGTGACACCTTGAGCAATATCAGGAGATTGTTCGTCTAGAGCGACTAAGACGGCACAACTATTAGCAGAGAAGCCATTATCTGCATTAGTGTAACCAATTTCTGCAATTTTCTTGCGAGCTAATTCAACAAAATTAACATTTGCTTTGGTAGTGACTTCTCCGGTAATTAGGACTAAACCAGTATTAACAACCACTTCAGCAGCTACTCGACTTTGATCGTCATGGTAGAGCAAGGTGTCTATAATGGTATCGGAGATCTGGTCACAGATTTTATCAGGATGACCTTCAGTAACAGATTCAGACGTAAATAGGTAACGACGAGACAATTTCCTGACCCTCTCTAACTAACGATACAAGATAAAGTTTTGATTAAAATATCATCATACACCCTAAAATCAAAATTTAACTACACGGTTTTAGCTTACAGTGACTTTCATTGAGTTGAAAGAGGCTTTTATTAATAGTTAATTTTCTTCTAGATCTGGCCAAAGCAGTCGCAAAGCCATTAAAGCAAAGCCAATAGCCGCAATTGCTTTTAATACTTTAGTAGGTAATATTTGCGCTATACTTCCGCCCGCTATTACTCCTAAAAAACTGGCTAAAATTAACGCCGTAATTGAGCCAAAAAAAACCGCACGAGGAGAATTAGAACTTCCTCCCAAGGCAATAGCCGCAATTTGACTTTTATCTCCAATTTCAGCTAAAAATACTGTCACAAAACTCAATCCAAATAGTTGCCAATCCATATTTAATTACCTATTTTTTAACTAATAATATCATTAATCAGTAACCCGGTAATAAATAATAATAATAAAGCCACGAATAAATCAAGAGTTTTGGGAGATAAACGACGGGCCAGCCAATAACCAATTAATACCCCTAATAAACTGGTGGATATTAAGGCAGTAGCGGCACCGGCAAAAACGATCCAAGGGGATTGAGATTCCGCACTTATTAACAGAGTGGCTAATTGGGTTTTATCTCCCATTTCGGCTAAAAATATAGTCAAAAAAGTAGAACTAAAAACTGTCCAAAAAGTCCATGATTTTTCAGTATTCATGATTAATTAATTTAAGAGTCCTTAATGATTTCCTGATTATAATGGTGCATTTCTGTGCTATCTGGCCCATAAACTCCTTCAATCTGTTGACGACAACAATCAATAGCAAATTCGTTAAATTCCTCTCTTTCTATACCATACATTTGCTCAAAAATATCAGGTTTTACTCGACAAAAACGAGGCCGCTGTTCATAAATACGACAGTCTCGCTTCTGATGATCAAAATTAATACACCATCCCCCTTCTCCCACTAAACTTAAATAATGGGTCATTTCTTCAGGGGTGAGATATTCGGCTAAGTCAGGGCGATCGCTCGGATCGAGGTGACAGCAAGCCCCACAGCCTTTTACACATTGCCAAGTTTCCAACGTCATGATAGATTAACCTCCAAGATTGTCACAAAACTTTATATGTTTTTATATTGTTACTGAAAAAGAGGGAAGCCTTCCCAGGGTATTATAGACTATGGTTTTTTTGATATTCAGTCCCAAAACTTTATCGATTGGGTATAGTCAGGAGAAAACATGGAGTTATTAGCCGCCTTAAATCTAGAACCTATTTTTCAATTAACCTTTTTGTCATTGATTGTGATCGCAGGCCCCGTCGTCATCTTTTTGTTAGCGTTTCGGGGTGGTGATCTTTAAATCAGTGAACAGTTATCAGTGAACAGTTATCAATTATCAAAATTTTTAACTGATAACTGTTAAAAATAACCCTTTGGGTTCTTATGGATACCTTCCTTAACCTTAAGGGAGGTATTTTTTGATGATTATGGCATTGATCAGCTAAAAGGGCTATCTGGGTAATTTTAGTGTTAATATGGCAATAATTAACTGAGCAAAATATTCAAGTTAATATATAGATTACCCGTATAAATAACCCGCAGAAACCGCTATGTGTTTGAATTCAGGGGATGTCCTTCACAAACGCTACAAAATCATAGCTCAAATCGGAAGAGGCGGATTTGGTAGAACTTATAAAGCTCAAGATTTACAAAAGTCAAGTCATCCCCTATGTGCAGTCAAAGAAATTGTTGCCCCTCAATCTTCCGATGCTAATATCTTACAAGAAGTCAAAAAAAGATTTAATCGAGAAGGAGAAAGTCTTTCTCGTTTGGGGACACATCCCCAAATTCCTGAACTATTTGACTATTTTGCTGAAAATAACAAATTTTACCTCATTCAAGAATACATCGAGGGTCACGATCTGTCCGAAGAAATAGGAACAGGACGTTTACCCATGAATCAATCAGATATTCTCCAATTATTAGAAGATATCTTAGAGGTTTTAGCCTTTGTTCATCAGCAAAATTTGATCCATCGTGATATTAAACCCTCTAATCTCAGACGAAGAAACAGTGACAAGAAAATTGTACTAATTGATTTTGGAGCGGTTAAAGAACTCAATAGTATAGCTATTACATCCGAAGGGGTGATTAATATTACCCAAGCTATCGGAACTCCTGGATATATGGCCCCGGAACAACAACGGGGAAACCCTCAGCTAAATAGTGATCTCTATGCATTAGGGATGATTTGTATTCAAGCTTTAACTGGTTTACATCCGAGAACCCTACCCACTGATCCCAACACAGGTAATATTATTTGGCGTTATGCAACTTCAGACCGTCCTATGATTAATATTAGCCCAGAATTAGACCACATTCTCAATAAAATGGTGGGTTATCTTTTTAGCGATCGCTATTATTCAGCAGTAGAAGCGTTACAAGAACTACGTCAGCTTTCTGCTTCTGGGATTTCTACCTTATCTTCTAAAAAACCGGCCAAATCTAAGCCCTTATTCCCTACAATAAACTTAAAATGTCAAGTATGGTGGGGAGTCGGAGCAACTCTGGTTATCCTGGGGGTTTGGAGAGTAAATCAATTAATTCCTACTACCTGTCCTTTAATCATAGGAGATAAGATCAGTTGTGGGGAAGAAAGTTTAATTAAAACTGTTACATTGCCCGAAAAACAAGAAGGAGTTAAAGCTTATGCTAATCAACGGTATCAAGAAGCAGTTACTTGGCTAAAAAAAGCCCGTCAAAAAATACCAACTGATCCAGAAATTCTGATTTATCTTAATAATGCTCAACTCCAAGCAGAAAAAGTGCCATTTTATACGATTGGGGTGGCTATTCCTTTAGGAAACCCCTCTGATGGAGGAGATTCAGGTCAAGAAATTTTACGAGGAGTTGCTCAATTACAAACAGAAGTTAACCGTAATCGTAGCATTAAAGGTTATGGATTACGGGTAGTGTTAGGTGATGATTATAATGAAACTGAACAAGCCAAAGAAATAGCCACTAAATTATCAGAACAAGGAGAAATTTTAGGAATTATCGGTCACTATACCAGTGAGAATACTCGTGCTGCCTTACCTATATATGATCTTAACCATTTGACAGTTATTTCTCCTACTAGCACGGCTGAAAGTTTAACCGAAGAAAATTCGAGATTTTTGCGGACTATTCCTCAAGATAGTGTAAGTGCAGAAGTCTTAGCTCGTTATCTCTCTCAAGTCGCAAAAAAAGATAAAGTAGTTGTTTTTTATAATCCCAATAGTGCTTATAGTCGCTCTCTACATGAAAGATTTTTAATTAGTTTTGATGAACAAAATGGACAAGTGGTTAAACAAGTTGATCTAGCTAAACCTATTTTTGATGCTGAAGCAGCGATTCGTCAAGCACAAAAAAGGGGAGCAACGAGCTTGGTATTATTCCCTGATGCTAAATCTAATCCTTATGCTTTTTCTAATGCTCTTAAGGTAATTCGTGCTAATAAAGGACGTTATTTAATTGTAGGAGGAAATAGTCTTGACAGCACAGATATTCTCCAAGAAAGAGCTTTAAGTAAGGGAATAATAGTGACTATTTCTTGGCATTATTTAGGAAGTAATAATCAAAATTTCAGTAATTTTGCTAACCAGTTGTGGGGAAGCGAAGTTAGTTCTAGAACAGCCATGGCTTATGATGCTGCTCGTGTTTTATCAGTGGGTTTGGAAAGTCAATTTTCTCTCAGTTTCAAAGAAAAAATAGAAAGTTTTTTTAATCCAATAATTCGACGAGAATTACTTTATCTTAGCTTAAAAAAACCTGATTTTCAAACTCAAGGAGCAACGGGAGAAATTAGTTTTGAGTTAAGTGGTAATCGCCATGAGAAAATTGTTGAATTAGTCAAAGTTATGCCAACAAAATGTTCCCCTTATGGCTATTTATTTATTCCTAATAAGTTTACTTCGGCCGAAGCTGCCGGATTAAAATGTCAGTAATTAATGGATAATTGATAAAAAAAATTAGATCTTCCGCCGGTGTAGTAAGTAGGTAAACAAAATTAATTACACAAAATTTGTAGGGGCGGGTTTTTTACATAAATCAATGATTCTCACCAAAAAATTAAATAAACCCGCCCTTACCCTTGTTACTCAACCATTACGACTATATCAAAACCCGCGCCTTGACTGTGCAATTAATTTTGCGGACGGTACTTAATAAGTAAAACTTATGATTCGTAGGATGGGTTAGACGCGGCAACGATTTTGACCGGAAAACTAATAAGTTTTAGGGCGCGTCGTAAGCCACCGTGTTAAAGAGACCAATTAACAGGTTAGACTTTGTGCGATAATTTGTAACATAGATTTTAATATTTGCTTTCTTTGAGCCATGACTGAGCGACCCAAAGAACAAACGTTGGCTGAACTAGCCCCAGCCAACCATGAATGTCGTCTATGTGGCTATGTTTACGAACCCCTCAAAGGGGATGGAAAGGGGAATATTTCCCCAGGAACTCCCTTTGAAGAATTGCCCAATGACTGGCGATGTCCTGTTTGTGGGGCCCCTACTAAACAATTTAGCAATATTGGGGCCAGCAATGCCCCCTCTGGCTTCCAGGATAATCTCAACTATGGGTTTGGCGTTAATCGCATGACTCCAGGACAGAAAAATCTGTTAATCTTTGGATGTTTAGCATTGTTTTTTCTGTTTTTCCTCAGTTTGTACGGTTTAAACTAAAAAATCTCTGTTTAACCCACAATCTGAGTTATCGCAGTAGAAGCACAGGTTAGGACGTTGGTAAAAGCAGCAAACCTTTTTGTATCCTACTTTTGCCTTTTGCCTTTTGCCTTTTGCTTTCCGCCTAGCGGTATATTTGCCTCGCTCTATCCTTAAGATGTTTATGAATGTCTTCATGAGAAACCTGAAACAAATCGTAATATTATTAGCCATTTCCTTATTTTGCTTCAGTTGTAGCAACGTCCCCTCTACCAGCATCAATCCTTGGAAACCCATCTCTTTAGAGACAGAAGCCACCTTTGCTGATTTGGCCTTTACCGATGATGTCCAACATGGTTGGTTAGTGGGAACTAAAGCTTCTTTATTTGAAACCACTGACGGGGGCGACTCTTGGCAAGAGCGTAAGCTTGATCTTGGAGAGGAAAAAGCCAGTTTTACTGGAGTGAGCTTTAATGAACAAGAAGGATGGATTACCGGAAAACCCGGTATTTTACTTCATACCGAAGATGGTGGTCAAACTTGGTCACGCATTCCTTTAAGTGAAAAACTCCCTGGCGCACCCTATGGGGTAGTGGCTTTAGGCCCTCAAACGGCTGAAATGGTTACAGATTTAGGGGCTATCTACAAAACCACGAACAGTGGTAAAACCTGGAAAGCCTTAGTAGAAGGTGCTGTCGGCGTGGCTCGTACCATTACGCGATCGCCTGATGGAAAATATGTAGCGGTTTCAGCAAGGGGAAATTTCTATTCTACTTGGGAACCGGGACAAAGTGAGTGGACACCCCACAATCGTAATTCGTCTCGAAGACTGCAAAAAATGGGTTATTCTGAAGAAGGAGGTCTATGGTTACTTGCCAGAGGCGGACAGATTCAATTCAGTGACCCTGATGATCTAGAAGAGTGGCAAGAGGCAATCTACCCTGAATTTGCCACCAGTTGGGGATTATTAGACTTAGCTTACCGAACTTCAGAGGAACTATGGGTTGCTGGCGGCAGTGGCAACTTATTAGTAAGTCGAGACAAGGGAGTTAGTTGGCTCAAAGATAGAGAACTCGAAAAAGTACCCTCGAATCTTTATAGAATTGTCTTTTTAAGTCCAGATCGAGGATTTGTATTAGGACAAAATGGAATTCTGCTCAAATATGAGCCGTCCACTCAAGCAGCTTAAATACTTTGATCTGATCGTAAAATAACAAGTCCGTTTCAGATCGTAGTAGACTAGATTTTGCCATTTGTAATTAATTTCATTAGGAGAACATTAATGTCAGGTAGTACCGGAGAACGTCCATTTACTGATATTGTTACAAGTATCCGTTATTGGGTTATTCATAGCATCACCATCCCTATGTTATTCATTGCTGGTTGGTTGTTTGTTAGCACAGGGTTAGCTTATGATGCGTTTGGGACACCCCGTCCTGATCAATACTTTACCCAAGATCGGCAAGAACTTCCCATTATTCTCAAACGCTATGAAGCTGGGGAACAAATCCAAGAATTTAACAAATAGTTAGTGTAGAAGAGGTTTTAAACAATGACCAGTAACAATCCCAATCAACCTATTTCTTATCCTATTTTTACCGTTAGATGGCTAGCGGTTCATACCTTAGCTGTACCTACAGTTTTCTTTGTTGGTGCGATCGCCGCTATGCAGTTTATTCAAAGATAGGAGTTATTCATGGACAGAAATACGAACCCCAACAGACAACCGGTTGAACTCAATCGTACTTCCCTATTTTTGGGTTTACTGTTGATTGCAGTTCTTGGTGTTCTATTCTCCAGTTATTTCTTTAATTAATTGGATTTTTTCGATAATAAGTAGGAGGTAAAATCATGTTTGCAGAAGGTAGAATTCCCTTGTGGATCGTCGGTGTCGTTGCTGGTTTAGGTGCGCTTGGTGTACTTGGCCTGTTCTTTTACGGTGCTTACGCTGGTTTAGGATCTTCGATGTAAAGGTTAAGTTATCAATATTCCCAATGATTTAATTGTTAATTAGTTGGGAAGACATTAAACCGCCTGTTTATCTAAATAGGCGGTGTTTTTTAGGATAATTTAACACTGGAGAGAATAAATGACATCAAAAATTTATATTGAAACGAGTATCCCTAGTTTTTATTATGAAATCAGAACTGAACCTGATATGATAGCGCGTAGAGAATGGACTCGTTTCTGGTGGGATGAGATAAGTCATCAATATGAACTCGTTACCAGTATCGCCGTTTTAGATGAACTTAATAAAGGCAATTTTTCTAGTAAAGAACAAACTATTAATCTGCTTAATAATATAAATTTATTAGAGATTGAGCCAGATATTATTGAGATTGTAGAAATCTATATCCAAAATCAAGTTATGCCGAATGATCCATTAGGTGATGCTCTCCATCTTGCTCTTGCATCCTATCATAAATGTGATTTTCTCTTAACTTGGAATTGTCGTCACTTAGCCAATGCCAATAAATTTGGACATATCAGACGAGTTAATGTTATGCTTGGACTATCTTAATGCAAAAAGAGGACTCCGGTTAGACCGCCTAAGCGGTTAACGGTGAGATGAATTTTTGCCAAGAAATAAATCGACCGTAGGGAGTCCTTATTTCTTAGGGGAATTTTGATTTTCAACATAATTTTTAAGTTGTTCAACAGTTACGCCTCCACAACTAGAAACAAAATAAGCCCCAGTCCAAAAATAGGGTTTGTTGTAAAAATATTTACCAGACAAAAAAGGAAAGTCACGTCGAATAAGACGACTACTAACCGTTTTTAAGTTAGCAATCAACTTAGACAAAGATATTTCAGGTTTGTAGCTAACCAAAAGATGAACATGGTCAGGTTCTCCGTTGAACTCAAGCAACTGACATTCCCATTTATCAAGTGTTTCTTGAAAAATAGTCTTTAATTGGTTCAATATATCTGCCGAAATAGCCTTTTTACGGTATTTTGTTACAAATACAATGTGAACGGTAAGTTTGTATACAGACCTGTAACCTTTGTTGTAATCACTTGACATATTTAAGCGGTAACTCTACAATGATAATCGTACCGCCAAAAAATGAAGCAATCTGTGATTACGCTAACTTACCAGTTCAAATTAAAATTGACTTGTCAACAAACCCAAGAGATAGAAAATATTTTAGTGGTGTGTCGTAGAGTTTACAATTTTGGTTTAGCTGAAAGAAAAGCTTGGCTAAAAAGCCGTAAATCACCTGTGAATGCTTGCTCAATTATTTCTGAGTACATATTCGGCGTTGATACTCCCTATCCGAATTATTTTGTTCAAGCTAAAGCCTTAACCATTGCCAAACAATCCTTAGAAAGTTTAAGGTCTGTTAATGCTCAAGTGTTACAGCAAACGCTTAAAACACTAGATAAAGCTTTTACTGACATGAAAGCAAAAGGAAACGGGTTTCCTAGATTTAAAAAGGTAATGCGTAGTTTTGTTTTTCCTGCCATGCTAAAAAATTGTTTGGCTAATGGAAAAGTTAAATTACCTCAACTTGGATGGGTAAACATTCGACAATCAAGAGAATATCCTACTGGTTTTGAGGCAAAACAAGCTCGTATTGTCAAGAAAGCTAGTGGTTATTACTTGATGATTACTTTTCAACAATACGAAGAATGTCCAGACCCAGTAGTTGGCAAAACCAGTTTAGGAATTGATGCGGGAATTGAAAGTTTCATGGCTACCAATTTAGGAGAATTAATCAAAGCCCCACGATTTTTGTTAAAGGCAATGCGTAAGCTTAAATGGCTACAAAGACGCTTAAAACATAAAATTAAAGGCTCTAACAACTGGTTAAAACTCCAAAGAAAAATAGCTCGTTTATATGAATCTGTAGCTAATACTCGTCGTGATTGGCAGTTTAAATTAGCTCATTACCTTTGCGATAAAGCCGACAATATTTTTGTTGAAGATATTAACTTTAATTCTTGGAGTCGAGGAATTGTTCGTAAACGTTCTCTCGAATCAGGGATAGGACAATTCATTAATGAAATTTTGCCTTATATCTCTTGGAAAAGAAATAAGTTTTATCTAAAAGTCAACAAGAATGGAACTTCTCAAGAATGCCCTAAATGCCATAAAATGACGGGCAAAAAGAAGTTAAATCAACGTTTGCATGATTGTCAGTTTTGTGGACATCAAGAAAATCGTGATACTGCGGCGGCAAAAGTAATTAAATACAGAGGAAAAATTGCGGTCGGACAGTCCGTAATGATTACTGAAAATGCTTGTGGAGACGGTCTGGCGGGGGTCAAACAATTAACGAATCTTTGATCTAGCTAAGAGTCTGTGATGCAAGAATCCCCCGTTAGACCGCCCAAGCGGTTAACGGCGGGAGTGTCAAATATCCCTTTGCTGGTAACACCATTAGAATTGATGGGAGAATTAACATGATTATACCAGATGATCCAGCCATTCAAATTATTAGAGATGTGCGTCATCAAATATCTGAAAATAATGCTCATGAGCCTAAAAAATTAATTAACTATTATCTTGAATTACAAAAACAATATCACTTAGAACATCAAAAAAAAGCTAAGTTAACTACAAAATGATAGCAATATAAATGTAGCAATCAGGTTTGGCATTGTAAGAAAATTAGGAGAAGGACAAACTATGCTAAACTAATAATTAATAAAAGGCTAAAGCCTTATTCTATAAAAACGAGCGTCCGACGAGGGCGGACAGCCATTCTAGGTTGCGTAGACAACCTTTGTTTGTATAGCTTAACTCTGAGCGAGTTAAGGTCTATCATTTGTCATAATTTAAGACTCAGCAAACATTGCATCACGCTTATTTTCTACTGGCCAATCTTCATTTTCACCCCCAATAATTAAACTTTTAATAGTTACATATTCTTTATTTAATTGATTCAAGGCATTAATCAAAATATCAAGACCAATTAAATCACTGGTTCCTAAATCAATCCAACATCTTCCCCAGGTTTCTTCATACTGAAATTCTGCCATATTGTGCATAGGAGCCATCATAATACTATTAGCATTATCTGTATCATAATCCATATAACTGATCTCAATTCCTGTATCTTGGACTTGTAAATTTTCGGCATTGAATGCCCCTAATTTTCCTAAATAAAACCAAGAATTAAACACTTCCTCTACATATTGTTGTTCCATAGGAGAAGGAGTAGTTTCAAATTCTAACCAAATCCATAAATCAAAGGGATTAAATTCTCTAAATGTGACTTCCATAGTAACTAATAAATAACTGATTATGATGAGGGAAGTTGAGCCGATTTATCAAGTTTCCAGAAACTACTCGACACTAAATTAGTCAAAATATGGGCCACAATGGGAACTACTAAATTGCCTGTAATCAAGGCACTATAGCCTAAAACAAATCCGACAATAGTAGCCCAAACCACATAAGGCCATTGTTGAATACTGCTTAAATGGAGTATTCCAAACACTAAACTTGATATAATTACGGCAGTTAAATTGAATCCCAAAGCTGGTAACATTACCCCTCGAAATAGGAGTTCTTCACTTAATCCTGGTAACAATCCCAACCAAATAATATCAGGCCAAATTAAAGGCTTAATTACTAATTCTAGATAATTATCTGCACTTTGACGATAAGCTGGCCATAATCGATAAATAATACTACTAGCTAGAATAATTCCTCCTGATATTGCCAAACCCAATAAACAAGCTTTATAAGTCAATTCAGTCTCTAAAATTGAGATAGATCCTAATTTTTGCCAAACTTTAGCAATAATTAACAAAATAATAGCTGTTACCCCCATGACTATCAGAATTTGGGTACGAGTCAAGGGTTCGAGATCAGATGAGTTAGGATTAGTCACAGATTTTGAGACAATTAATAGATGAAAGATTAGGTCGCAAGGCATCAAGACTAATTCGGCCACGGTGA
Organism: Aphanothece sacrum FPU1; assembly: GCF_003864295.1. Classification (NCBI taxonomy): domain Bacteria; kingdom Bacillati; phylum Cyanobacteriota; class Cyanophyceae; order Chroococcales; family Aphanothecaceae; genus Aphanothece; species Aphanothece sacrum. Next base: position 314,293 of record NZ_BDQK01000001.1, read on the forward strand.
GCCACTAAAACCCCTAAGGCCTCTAAATATGAGTGTACCTTAATAACTTTAATTCCTAAAGATTCGGGGGTAACATTTAATTGAGTCTGATTTTCTTCCACAGCAATAATTAGGGATTTTTCCTGACTAAAACTCAGAATAGCACTGCTACCACAAGCTGTATAGGGAATAACCACTGCATCCACTTGATTATTCCAAATTCCATCACTAGGTAACTGAGAATGGTCTGAAGGAATGATAAACTGAGGGGCGTGACTTAATCCCACTAAAACACATGGTAAGAAAGTATAGCCTAATTCTTCGGCGGCTGCACGGGGGGAAATAGTCGGATCAAGGGGCAACGGTTTCAATGCAGGAGCATGGGCCGCCGGAATACCAAATTGACGGACAATTAGGTGAGAAATGACCGCTTCTGCTCCTGCTAAGGGATCAACTCCTTGACCATGACGATAGTTATCTAATACTAAACTGTCTACATCATCAGGAAAACGAGCAACAACCGCGATCGCTTGGGCCCCCCCTTGAGTAATTAACTGTTCAGCCGCTCGTAGAAGACTATCAGGATTACCAATTGTTCCCCAACTGGCTCCAGAAGGTGCTGTACGCAATTCTACCTTTAAAGGGGCATCCGTGATGATATAATCGGTCACAGCTAAGCCTAAAGTTGCTTTCACGGCATCAGCCGCTTGTAGATGTCTGACTCGTAATTCAGGTTCTATAGCCTGATCTAAAATGAGTCCGACGCGGTTTTGATGTACTGATTGTAGTCCCCAGTCTCCTTTAGCAAAACGATCAAGTGCATAACCTTCAACATACAAGGCATTGGGGATAGGCCAATACAATTGGGCCCCATTGAGAACATTGGGATGAGTAATCAGGCGATCGCTAATTTGAGCCATGGCCCTAGCGATAGGGATAGCATCCCCCGCATAACCCCCCATAGCAGCCCCAATACCCGTAGGAACGATTAAAACAGTGGTGTAAGGACGATCAATCACACAATTGACTGAATAGGTTCTTCTGTGGTGACAATAGCTTCAATTTGTACTTTTTGCGTGTCTTGATCGACTTGGGTAATCGCCCAACGTAGGGGTTGTCCTTTTTGTTGTAATTGTGCTTCAATGACTTGTTGCAGTTTGAGAGGATTTTCTAGAAGATCAATTTCAGCCGTAATAAAATGGGTGGTCATGGTTACTCAACTCATTGCTAGATTCTTATCTAGTTTATCAGCAGTTTAGTAGGGGTAAAACACAATATTAAGCTCTACACCACAAATTTTAAGACCCCACATTAGAAGATGTTATATCTTTTTGTACTATTGTATAACTTATTTTGATTATCTTATACACTAAGTTATACAACGGTAACACTAACGTATACACTATCTCAAACATCGGCCCGTTATTGTGGTTATCAGAGAGTTAAATTTATCTATTTAAAAGCCATGACTGCCTATAATTATCTACTTGAAGACTCTTACAAACGACGGTTGACTCAGTATCAGTATCTATTGCGTTCCCTTCATCCTTCTATTAAAAGCAAGGTTAAGCGACTCGTAGATATTGTGGGTGGGTTATTTGGACTAGGCATTACTATGATAATTGCTATTCCTATTGCCATCTCTATGGCTATTTCTGATCCTGGCCCGTTACTCTATAGTCAAGTACGTTGTGGGTTACATGGTCGTCCTTTTCGTATTTGGAAATTTCGCTCAATGGTAGTAGGGGCGGATAAAATGAAGCATTTAGTCAAAAATGAGGCCAGTGGTCATATTTTCAAGAATACTAATGATCCGCGTATAACTTGTTTAGGGGCGTTTTTACGTCGTACTAGTATTGACGAATTTCCTCAATTTTGGAATGTACTTGTAGGTGATATGAGTTTGGTGGGAACTCGTCCCCCGACAGTTGATGAAGTGGAAAAATATGACCCTCATCATTGGGAACGTCTGAAGGTTAAACCAGGAATTACGGGAGAATGGCAAGTTAACGGACGTTCGACAGTTAAAGATTTTGAAGATATCGTTAAAATGGATATTGATTATCAACGTAAATGGTCTTTAGGTTACGATTTAAGTTTAATTTTTAAAACCATACAGGTAGTTTTTAATAAGAGTGGTGCTTGTTAGAAACTTATTTAATAGTAAGATAAATAGATAAACAAAAAGATTGGTTATACATATTGATAGCCAATCTTTTAATTATTAAAGATGGGATATAGCACTACGCATTAAGGTTAGGACATTTACGAACCCTAAAACCTTTGTATGTAGGTAGACAAAATTAATTACATAAAATTTGTAGGGTAGGGTTTTTGTAGGGGCGGGTTTTTTACAGGATTTATGATGCTCACAAATAAGTTAAATAAATCCGTCCTGATTGATTGTAGGGGCATGGCATTATCAATGTTATTGTTTTTACCATAATTTAATATCGCCATGCCCCTACACCTAATATTTATCGACCTGCGGCGAAAAATGCAGCCCAATAATAAGGATTTTAAAAGGGATATTCTTCAGAATTTTCTACTAATTTACGGGCTGATTGTTTATAAGCTTTAGCTTTTCTTGGTTTAATTCAAAGATTTCGCCTAAAGTTAAGGGTTCTTTATTAGCTAAAAATAAGGCAGATTCTAGAGGATTATTAGGATTAAAAACACCATGACAAGAGAAGTGATGACAATGACTATCCGAGGCTTTTAAATTGGTGATAACGGTGTCTTTTGTGGCGTTATCTTTGGCGATAATTTCCCGTTGATTAAATAAAGTTGAGATAATATTAACTTCTAAATTTGTGAAGTATAAGTCTTTTTTTTAATTATTTTCTTTAGACGGCGATCGCTAAAACTCAATTATTCAAAAATAATCAGATATTTTGTCCATCTGAGCCAGTTAAATTGGCAAAAAATAGCCACTAATTACAGCATAAAATATTTTTGCAAGAGGTCTATTCATCATCTTTCGCGCTGCATCTTCTTGTCCTGAATGATAAAACCATTGCACTTGTTCTAGCATTATTTCTAATAATCCCTCATCAAAGATGTTTGGCTCTTCGCTTTCAATAAAGCTATGATTTCCTTTTAGGATGGAGATTGCCAGTTCTTCAGGAAAAGTTAATAATAATTGAATGAGGCTTGGATAAGCTAATCTAATCTCCGTCATTCGTTCATGGGTTGAAATTATTTTGAGGAAAAGGGAGAATAATATAGCGAATGACTGTTCCTAATAATGCCGTTCCCAAGATTCCGATTAACGTCCAAATCTGTGCTTTTTGAGATCCTTTTATTTCCTTTGTATCTTCTCTTAAACTTTCAAGATCTTTTTCTAAACCATCGACTTTTTCCTCTAATCTTGCTTGTCCAATTTCTAGACTATTCAGACGATTATCAAGTTTTTCTAGTTTCTGATTAATTGAACCTAAAATTTCCTTCAGATCTTGTTCAATAGTAACTGACATCTGATGATTCTCCTAATAATGATGGTTATCAGTATTATTGTATATTTTGTCTCAAGTGCGTGTCAACCATTGCGTCTAATTTTCCCTTCCTGCATCCCCATCATTGCAGAATAATAATTGATTAATCAGGTTTAGATAAGCTTGGGTGTGTTGTTCGTCCATTATCTTAATTATGACGGGAATGGTTGAATGAGGACTAGGATGAGGTTAGGGATTATAACTATGATTGAGGAAAAGGGAGAATAATATATAACAAAATTCACCCATTTGATTTGACTATTAAGTAGATAAGCCAGAGATCGGGCTGATAATTTTTCAACTATCAGCTACCTTACACTAAGCGGCTGAGATATGCTTCTGTTGACTACGTTTTATCCTTCCCGTCCCCTGACAACTCTGGCAAAGACTCGTCTTATCTTGAGTAGTAGCAATACTTAATTTACCTTTTCCTTGACAATGCTGACACACAACTTTTTCTTGCCACCAATAATTGGATAAAAAGCTATCGTCTGTGATGTAGTTAAAATCTTCGTACATTGAGATACCTCGTAATGTCTTTTCGAGCAACGGGAAGGGATATCAAGCCGAAATCCAGCAATATTTACTGGACTTTTACCTATGATAGATGAGGTAAAATAATACTGGTTATCCCTGTAAATCAATGATCATTTATCTTATTATCCAGTTAGGCATTTAGTTAAACTTTGCTAAGTTTCTTAAACAATCCTTTGCTATGTTCATTCTATGCAGAAATCTTCAACAATTATGTGTTTACTTAACAATTTGTAAAATATGGAAAACCGATAGGGATCACCAAGATCAATAAAAAAATTAAGCAAATTTAGTATCAAAAAATACAGTCAGATTTATTTCTACTGAAAAAGCGAAAGCAAGGCATTTTATCAGTAATAAAGGAAATTTAGAGTAACTAGAGTTACAATAAGAGGGGCGAAATATTTGAAAAAGTTATTATCACTGTTACCAATCATAATTATGACTAACATAGGGGCTGTTAATCGGGAGAATAACTACCAAACAACTTGTTACCGTCGTCAAGGAAATCAACTGCTGTCTCCCGAAAGCTGTCAGGTGACGATGGAATTTGAACATCCAGAAAATGGACTAAACTGGAAAATTGTCACCCGTAGTGGGCAAGTTCACCACTATCGGAATCTAGGTACCGGAATTCAATTATGGAGTCATCTTAGCCACCAATGGGTTAATGTCAAGCAAACTGACTGGTTTCCTGAACAAGAAGGTATCCTCTGTTGGGATGACTTCTGTGCTGACTGGCGAGAATTACCCTTAGATTAGATATTAGTTGACAATAAATAAATCTCTATCCCCTATCCCCCTCTTATGACTACTTCTACTAATGTTGCCCTTGATAATCTTTGGGATTTCGACATCTGGAAACCCCAACCTACTCAGGATACAGAATTACTTAAACAAATCGGATTTATTCCTGGGTTAAAAGAACTGTTAATGTTGCGTCAAGTTCATGCCTTAGAACACGCTACCGTCTGGGTATTAAGTGAAATGGCCCAACGTTCAACTTTTGACGGATTTAACTCCTCAAATCAAGCCGATAATGAAACATTAGGAGGACTATCTACCGAAAAAGGCTTTTATTTGTATGGTCAAGTCAATCATCCCGATTTGCAAAAAGCCGTAAAACAAGCCCTGGAACGTTTTAATCGAGGAGAATGGAATTTAGCGGTACATCCTCGCTGTGGCACGAATTTATCAGTCACCATGTTATTAACTACTGGTTTAGCTTTAGGAACCTCTCTACTGCTACCGAGAGGGCCTATTGAACAAATTCTAGGATTAGCTGTCGCTACCACTGCGGCCGCCCAACTTGCCCCTGACTTAGGACAGTCCGTACAGAAGTATTTAACCACCGCTATTCCTTTTAATTTGGAATTGACGAATATCTCGAAAACACAAGACTTCTGGGGACATCCGGCCCATTTTGTCTCAGTGACTTGGCGGGATTTGCAATAAAACTTAAAATTTGTAAACACCAATGTGTCCCGATCCAATAGTAGGCTTTTATAGATAAAGGAAACCTGTGTAATCTCATCCAACAGGGTGACAACTTAGAAAGGTTACTTTTCAATATCCATATATCAAGGAGAACCCCCATGGTTAAACGTGGAGATGTCGTTAGAATCAAGCGCAAAGAATCCTACTGGTACAATGATGTTGGCACTGTTGCCAGTGTGGATAAAGCTGGTATCATCTATCCAGTCATCGTTCGTTTTGACAAAGTAAATTACAATGGTTTTAGCGGCAGTCCTACAGGGATTAATACAAATAACTTTGCTGAAAGCGAACTCGAAGTCGTTAAATCAGCCCCCGCTAAAAAATAACTTTATCAGGGTTTAAGAGTGCCAGAACTCCCTGAAGTAGAAACCGTTTGTCAAGGTCTTAATCATTTGACCTGTGGACAAACCATTCGGGGTGGGGAAGTGTTGCTAAAACGCACCCTTGCTTACCCCTTTTCTATCACTGAATTTTTAGATAATCTCACCAATGTCACCATAGACAGATGGCAACGACGGGGTAAATATTTACTCGGACACGTCAAGAAACCATCAGGGGACTCAGGGGGATGGTTAGGGGTTCATCTACGCATGACGGGTCAATTATTATGGGTAAATCGACAAGACCCTTTATCAACTCATACTCGTCTACGTCTGTTTTGTGGCGACTCTCAAGAATTAAGATTTGTGGATATTCGTACTTTTGGTAAAGTCTGGTGGGTTCCCCCAACCCACACCCCAGAAAATATCATCCCTACCTTAGCTAAATTGGGGCCAGAACCTTTATCAACTGACTTTTCCTTGAATTACTTGATTAAGACCTTAAAGACTCGTCAACGCCCCATTAAAACCCTATTACTTGATCAAGAGATGGTGGCCGGTATTGGTAATATTTACGCCGATGAAGCTTTATTTAAAAGTGGCATTCGCCCAACTACTATGGCCCGCACTTTAAGCCCAGACCAACTCGAACGGTTGCGTCTGGCTATCGTGGAAGTCTTAGAAACCGCGATCGCACAAGGGGGAACCACTTTTAGTGATTTTCGTGGGGTGACAGGTATTAATGGAAATTATGGGGGTATGGCTTGGGTATATGGACGCACTAATAAACCTTGTCGTATTTGTCAAACTCCGATTGAACGCTTGAAGTTAGGGGGGAGATCAGCCCATTTTTGTCCGCAATGCCAGAAAAATTATGAATTATGAATTATGAATTATGAATTATGAATTATGAATTATGAATTATGAATTATGAATTATGAATTATGAATTATCTTAACCCAAAATGCTGATTTTTTGACTGTCATTGCGAGGGGGCAATACTTACTAAATCTCATTTATAGGGATTATTCCCCCCGAAGCAATCCCTATTTTTCCCCTACAAAACCACATAATGTAGGGGTCAACGGCTGTTGACCCCTACCGAGGTTAGAGAACATCAAAAAATTTTTGCTTGTTTCACAAAAAAGATCTTGACAATATACAGTGATACTCTGCTATGATAACAAAGGTAACAACGGTGGGGTGTCGCCAAGTGGTAAGGCAGCGGGTTTTGGTCTCGCCATCCCTAGGTTCGAATCCTAGCACCCCAGTTATTAAAACAGTGAACAGTAAACAGTTATCAGTAAGGGGATATTAGACCCTGTTAACTGATAACTTTTAAAAAGTTCCTTCCTACTTCAGCAGGAGTGGCTAAAGAACAGACAATTTTTTAGCTGTAACAGTTGAGACTTGATCCGTTGATTGGGACTGCTAAACTAGAACAAAACTAGAGAAAATCTCAGGTTCACCTCAATGTTGTGTCTTAGTTCTTAACTGTTTTAATTATGATTAAATCTTATTTAGGGTTCCGCCGTCGGTGGTTTTATGGCTTATTATCTGTTGTCATGGCTAGTACTATTGTGATTACTACACCTCAACCGGGTTATAGTCAATCTTGGGTCAATTGGATATTGCAAGGTGTACAAGTAATTCAATTATCTACCCTATCTGATGCTCAAGAAGTTAAATATGGGCAACAAATTAATCAAGAATTAATTAATAGTGGACAGGCTAATATATCCCGTAATAAAGAGTTAAATCAGACTGTTCAACGTATTGGACAACGGTTAGCCAAAAATAGTAGCCGTCCGAAACTGCCTTTTACCTTTCAAGTAGTTGATGATGATGCCGTTAATGCCTTTGCCACTATGGGAGGATTTGTTTATATTAATACAGGATTAATGGCTACGGCTGAAAATGAAGCAGAATTAGCTAGTGTAGTAGCTCACGAAATTGGTCATATTACCCAACGTCACTCTATTACTCAAATGCGAGATGTGGCTATTTCTCAAGGGTTGATGTCTGCGGCCGGACTCAGTGAAAATAATATTGTACAATTGGGGGTGCAATTAGGGGTTAATCTTCCTCATAGTCGAGAAGCTGAATTAGAAGCTGATCAAGTGGGGCTGAAAACGCTACAAAGGGCTGGTTATGCACCGATTGGCATGGTAACATTTATGAAAAAATTGATGCAGCAAGGAGGAGGTGCAACTCCTGCTTTTTTGAGTACCCATCCAGCTACATCACAACGAGTCAAAGCTTTAAGTCAATCTATTGATCCCAAAATTGCTAATCAAGGGGATGGACTAAATAATCAAGCTTATCAACAACAAATTCGCCGTTTTTTATAAATAAAAATTATACCAATTTCCTAAATAAGCAGGCGTTGCATCCCTGCGGGATGATTTGAGATTTTCTCCTAGTTTAAAAAATTCCTATTGACAAAAATAACATCTCTTTTTTTCCAATAGCTATCGTTGTCATAAAAATTCCTCCTTAATTATAAATCATCCCGCAGGGATGCAACGCCGTATTAGATAATATTATCCAAACGAAGTGACAAACTAGGTAACAGGGGGGAAAAGATATTTTGTCCTAACCTGTAGGGTTGCTGCTCATATTCGTCCCCATTGAGTTGACAAACCGTGAAGGTAGGTTGTTTCGGTTTACCAATAAAGACTATCCCTCCGAGTCCGCGATAATCAACAATCCAATATTCTCCAATGCCGAGGAGTGCGTATTCTTCAACCTTTCGGGCATAGTCGTCTTGCCAGTTAGTGCTGATCACTTCGACGACTAACTTGATAGTTCTACCATTGGTGATAATCGGTTCTCGCTGCCACAGAGGTTCCATTTTGAGTTGGTCTTCATCTAGTACAATCACGTCAGGACGCAAGGCCGTCGCTTCAGCAGCAGGGGGTTTGATTAAACAGTTTTTGGGAATGAACCAATTCAAATTAGAACGGAAAATTTCAGCCCATATTCTACCAGTTAGCTTGCCGGCCACTGCTTCGTGTGGCCCTGTCGGTTCCATGTCCCGTAGTTCTCCGTCAATTAGTTCATAGCGGGTATCATCGCCGTATTGGACAATGAATTCATCAAAGGTTAATGTTTTCGTGAGAGAGTAAGTCATCGAACTTTTGTTTCAATTCCTTTAGCTTATTCTTTTGAACTAATAATTACATTGAATAAATCAACAACATGATCGACTTTCAATTTCCATCCTTTGACCTTGAAGCTTTAATAAGTATCTAAATAAAATTAATTGCACGGTGGGCATTACTCACCCTACAGTTTTTGTGTCATTAATTTTGTGTGCTTACTTATTATACATTGTCTAATATTAAAAACAAAAATTGCCACACCCTCATACCTGATACAAGAACTCTTGATACAAAATCATTGTACGCAAACGGATTGTTTTAAATGGCGTTAGCTTTTCGCCGAGAAGCCCCGCCCCATAGGTCAGGCGGAAGCATCGAACCGTAGGTGAGTACCGCCGAACCCTTGGGGTCGGGGACGGCGGCTGGAATTTTGCCGTACGTCGAGGTGTATATAATTATGCCTTGGCAGAACGAAAAGAGTGGATAAATTCTCGCAAGTGTCAGGTTAACGCTTGTAGTCTTCGGTCTGAATATATTATACCTGCCGCTCAACCTTTTCGAGACTATTATAAACAGAAAAAAGAGTTAACTCAAGCTAAGCAGCAATACCCAGAAATTAAACGAGTTCAGTCTCAGGTATTGCAAGAAGTTATGGGGCGTTTAGATAAAGCGTTTAACTTTTTTTGGAAAAGAAGTTTTGGTTTTCCTCGATTTAAGAAATATGGACAGTTTCGGTCTATTAACTTTCCTCAATTTAGAGAAAACCCTGTAACTGGATATCAATTAAGATTACCAAAGATAGGCTCTGTGGTGATTAATTTACACAGACCTATCCCAGATGGATTTGTTGTTAAGCAAGTTCAGATCGTTAAAAAAGCTTCTGGTTGGTATGCTGTTATTTGTATTCAATCAGATGTTAATATTCCTTATAAAAAACCTCAAGGGAAATCTCTAGGTCTTGATTTGGGACTTTCCAAGTTTATTGCAACATCTCAGGGAGAATTAATCGCTAGACCTAAGTTTTTTGTCGAACTTCAAAGTAAGCTTAAATGGCTACAAAAAAGATTATCGAAAAAACAAAAAGGGTCTAAAAATCGACTTAAAGCTATTCAAAAAGTAGCTAGACTTCATGAACATATTTACAACACTCGTAAAAACTTTCATTATCAAGTAGCTCATCATCTTTGTGACCAAGCTCAAATAATATTTGCCGAAGATTTGAACCTAAAAGCAATGAGTTATCTTTGACTCAGGAATTTATTGGTCAGATGTTGGGAATCCGTCGTTCTGGGGTAACGAATGCTGCGGGAAAGCTGCAAAAATTAGATCTAATACATTACCATCGAGGCCATATAAAAATTTTGGATTACCAAGGGTTAGTCAATGAGGCCTGCGAATGCTATCAAATTCTTAACAAGGAATTAAGCCGTTTGTTCGACAATTGATAATGAACAATTTACAATTGATAATAATATAGCAGTTCTCATACTTGTGAGGTACAGAGTTTTATAGTTTTAGGGAACGCCTGAAATATTCAAGGTACTTGAGAACAGTCATAAAACATAAATTCTTACTCACTGTATTAAAGGTCAAAATGATGTTAGGGCAGTGCTTTTCTGAAACTAAACAACAAGATTTAACCCAAATAGTATTAGAAGGTATTTGTCCTCATTGTCGGTCTAATAATATCAAATTCTACGAGTTTCGCAAGAATGACTTATTTGGATTTAAGTGTCAACTTTGTGGATGGATAGGTTCATATAGTTCCAGAGAATTTCAAGAAATATCCAATTATTGGTTAACTATTGCTTAAATGTAGGTTGGGTTGCACCATAGTTAAAACCAACTAAACCCTTCTCCTGTGTCGTGCTGTGTTGGGTTTCGTACCTCAACCCAACCTACGAAAATTGCTTATTTTAGGGATAAACTCGTCCTTTCCAAGCCCCTCCTTTTCCTTGCCAATGACGGATTGCTGAATCTAATGTCATCAAACTATATAATAAACCAATCACGGGCAAAGTCAATCCCCATAAGGGTGATAGTTCATATAAATTTAATGTGGGTACATAAGAAATAGTCATCAATAATAATGTCATTAATCCTAATCCTAAGATTAACATATTTCCCATAATTAATCCTAGTATAATACTTAAAAGAGCAACTAAATAAACTAACACCATTCCTAGTAAAGTTCCTATTAATAAGAAAGGAGAATAATATAATTGAGTATAAGCGGTTCTTGCTACCATATTCCAAATAGTACCTAAAGAATCATAGGGTCTTAAACTCAAGGTTTTTTCACTTAACCCTAACCAAATTCCTTGATCAGAAGTTGCTGAATCTTTTTGTAAATTAGCTTTAACTGCTGCTGCGAGGGAACAATCATCAATTAACGCTTGTCTAACAATTTCAATACCGCCAATTTTTTCTAGTATATCTCGACGAATAAGAATACATCCTCCTGCTGCTGCTGCAATTTTATTTTTAGGATTATTAACCCAAGCAAAAGGATATAATTTTTGAAAGAAAAACACAAAAGCAGGAATTAAAAACTTTTCCCAAAAACTATCACAACGTAACCGTACCATTAAAGAAGTTAAAGCTAAATTTTCTTGTTCTGATTTAGTAACTAATTCTTTTAAATTAGTGGAATGATGTTTAATATCAGCATCCGTAAAGAGAAAATAATCAGGAGATAAATTTTGTGTTTTTGCTTGACAAATTCCTTGTTTTATGGCCCATAGTTTACCTGACCATCCAGACATTAATGGTTGTCCTGAGATGACAATTAAACGGTTAGATCTTTCAGTATTTTGGGCAATTTTTCTAGCCACTTCTCCGGTTCCATCATTACTTTGATCGTCTACTAAAATGATAGTAAATTCACCAGGATAATCTTGAGTTAATAAGGATTTTAAACTAATAGGTAAGACATCCGCTTCATTACGAGCGGGTATAACCGTACAAATAGAAGGATAATGAGTTAAAGTATTTTTTTGTGGTTTAATACGTTGATTAGCCAACCAAAAATTACCCCGAAATAATAATAGATAGACCCAAATTACAAAAGATAATCCTGCTATAATGATAAAAGTATTGACCATAATTAACGATGAATAATTAATTGAGCTTGTTGATTAAAACACTTATGATAAACCCCTTCTGTCACCAATATTGCTGTTATAATATTAGTAAATGCAATCATAAACAGAATTAAAATCTGATAAGAAGCCGCATTAAGGGGGTCAGAACCCGCTAAAACTTGTCCAGTAAACATCCCAGGTAAACTAACAATTCCCACTACCATCATTTGATTAAGAGTAGGAATTAAACTCAGACGAATCGCTTCTTTACGATAACTAGCGATCGCTTGTGAAGGAGTTGCACCTAAACAAAGATAGGTTTCCACCTCCAGAGAATTTTGTGAGATCGCACTTGATAGACGTTCCCCTGATAAAGAAGCACTATTCATAGAATTGCCTAAAATCATGCCAGCTAAGGGGATTAAATATTGGGGAGAATACCAAATTTCGGGCTGAATAATCAAAATTAGGGTGTAACTAAGGGTTAAACCGCTACTAACGAACAATGACAGCCATATCAAAGGAAATAATCCCTTTAGCTTACCAGTGATGCGGTTTTCCGTCACTTTAGCGGCAATGCTTAACATGATAGCAATGATGCCTAAAACGGGTATGGGATGATTTAAGGCAAAAATAGCCGATATAACGTATCCTACCACCAATAATTGCAGCAGCGATCGCCCCGTAGCTGATACTAACTGGGTTTCTAATCCTAGTCGTTGCCAACGGGAGAGGGCAACCGCGATCGCCATAATTCCCAAAGACCAACCTAAATCGACTGTATCAAGTTGAATTACACCACCTAACGCCATTTATCTGCCAAGATTAACCATAATAAGGGGGTTCGTTCCCTGGTTTCCATTTAATATTACAACCGATGCTAGGTTTTTGTGCAGAATTAATCGATTTTCCGGCTAAAATATTGTCAATAGCTGCCCGTAAATCTCCCCCAGTAACAGGAATATTATTACCAGGACGACTATCATCCAATTGACCGCGATAGATTAATTGATAGTTAGCATCAAAGAGGAAAAAATCGGGGGTACAAGCAGCCGTATAAGCTTTAGCAACTTCTTGAGTTTCATCATAGCATACAGGAAAATTAAAGCCCAATTCTTGAGCCATTGCCTTTAAATTAGCGGGAGAATCATCAGGATAGTTAGCTACATCATTGGAACTAATAGCGACCATACCTAAACCTTCTTTTGTATAATCTTGTCCCAGTTTAGCTAATTCTTGTTGAACGTGCTTGACAAAGGGACAATGTTGACAAATAAACATGACAAGTAAGGCTTTTTTGTTCTTAAATATTTCTAAATAAATGAGTTGATTAGATACAACGTCTTCTAAAGAAAAATTAGGAGCTTTAGTTCCTAAAGGTAACATAGTTGAGAGAGTTCTTGCCATGATAGTATCTCCAAAAATTTATATCTTTATAGTTTAACTAAATTTAGTAGAGTTGACGCTGGTGGTCATAAAATAAAGTCAGTCCTCTTATAAGCTTTACTTATCACCACAGGTACGGGAGAGCCAATCCCAATTTATAAATTATAATTTATAATTCTTTTAATAATTTATCAACTTTTTCTAATCCTTGCTTATTATTTCGTTGTTGATAGAGTTGACGAGCTTGCTCTAAATATTTTTTGGCTTCTTGAGTTCTTTTTCGTTCCTTAAAAGCGACAGCTAAATAATAGTAAGGTTCAGGATTTTGAGGAAGTATTTCAACTAATTCTTTATAAGTAACAATAGCACCCAGATAATCTTTTTGAGCTAATTGAACTCTACCTATTCCTGCTTGAGCTTCAGGAGAATTTCGGTGTAAATAAGAAGCCCGTCGATAGGTGTTAAGAGCTTGCTCTAAGTTACCTTGTTTTTCTAAAATTCTACCTATTTTTAATTGTATTTTTAAGTTACTTGGCTCAAGTTGTTCAGCCGCTTTTAAGTGTTGTAAACCTATCTCAAGAGAGCCTTTATTTAAAAAAGCAGACGCTAACTGTAAGCGTAATTCGCTATTATTAGGAAATCTTCTAATAGCTTGTTCTAGATACGAAATAGCCTCATCAAGACGTTTTTGTTGAATCAAAGCTGATCCCATAATAGAAAAAGCTTCTGCATTATTAGGATCAAGAGCAATGACTCGTTTATAAGCATCTGCAGCCCCTTGATAGTCTTCTTTGCGTAATAAAACCACCCCAAGTCCGATATAATTCCTAATAGCTTCCGGTTCGAGTTGAATAGCATAATAATAAGCCGCAGCCGCATTAGAATTATCGCCAATATTAGCCAGACTATAACCTAACGCATAATAAAAATCTGGATTACTCGGATCGAGAGTGAGAGCTTGTTGATAAGCTTGGACTGCGGCGCGAAAATTACCTTTATAAGCTTGTAAATAGCCGATACCAGAGAAAATCCTCGGATTTTGTCCATCTAATAGGGAAGCTTGTTCATAAACGGCCAAAGCATTTTGATAATCTCCTGCATTGACGTATTCTCGCCCAACACGCAATAATTCTTCAAGTTGTTCATTATTATTAACTTGAGCTAAGAGTACGGGGGAATTAAGTTGAGCCAGGACTGGAGAAACGGAAGAAATTAATAATATACTTGTTATCCAGGGTAGTGTTGCTAAGATAAGCACGTTTTGGTACCTGCCTGCGTTTATTCTCAGGGTTTTTAATGTCAATGATCTTAACCTAATGTTGTTCAATAATGCTGCACAAATGTTAAAAAAACTCCCGCAGGAATCTTAAGGATTTTCCAACAGTTACGCTAAAACTCAATATAGTTAGCCATAATTAACTAAATTTCACTATATTGACCATTAAGTTTAATAGTAGGAATTAAATTAATTATTTAAGGTAAAAAACGATCTAAAGCTGCTTTTAATTGCTCCAATTCTTCCTCAATATTACCTTCTTTGGCAGCACGAGCAACACACTCATTCAAATGCTCATCTAAAATTAATCGAGATACCCTATCAATGGCCCCTCTTACTGCTGCTAATTGTATCAAAACTTCAGGACAAGGACGACTTTCTGTTACCATAGATTTAATGCCTCGAATATGGCCTTCAATGCGAGAAAGACGGTTAATAACTTGCTTTAATGAAGCTTGACTGTGAACGTGACTATGACTATTATTATGATCATGAGTATGAGTCCCTGACGTTTCAGAAGATGTAGTAATAGTAGTAGGATGGAATTGATTATTAGTCAATGGTTTTACATTTAACCTCAAGAGATGACAGTTATAGTGAACTAACTTTTCTTTGATATAACTTTAACAAAGATACTACCTGTAGAGGCAATTCATGAATTGCCCCTACAAAAATCAATACTTTTTAGAGGACTTGCATAAGTCATCTCTTAGTCTGACATATTTTTTAGTATCAACTGTAACAAATTACGAATATATTTTTTTACTTAATCATTATCCCACAATAAAAAGAGCTGTGCTAAATTTAATACGGCTAATTCAGAACTTACGCAGTAGCAATACCTGTAGAGTCAATTCATAAATTGACCCTGGAAAAATACTCAATTTCTGGAGTCTTTGTTTAAGTCCTATGATTCAAAGATAGCCGATCTAAAATTTAAAAGCAACCCTGTTCAAACAAAAATGAAACCAAACTGGAAAACTGACGAATTAGTTCAATATGCACCGTATAACGATTATCAACAAGATTTAAGAAAAATAGGTTTAAATCCTAACTTTTGGTATCCCGTTGCTCAATCACAAGAACTCAAAAAAGATAAACCTCATGGGGTTACATTTGGGGGGGAACCCATTGTTTTAGTTAGGACTAAATCTGAGCAAGTTTTTGCTATTGAAGACCGTTGCGCTCATCGACAAATACCTTTAAGTATGGGGGTTATGTGTGGCTCTAAATTAAAATGTACTTATCATGGATGGCTCTATGATGAGACAGGAAAATTAACAGGAGTTCCCTATTTACCGGAAGATACACCTATTCCCAAAGGAGTTAAAAGTTATCTTTGTCGAGAAGCTTATGGACATATTTTTGTCTTTCCTGGTAAAGCAGAATTAGCGCAAACTGTCCCATTTCCTGATGTACAAATTAATGAAAATGACTATAAAACGATGTATTTTTCCCGTCGGGTTAATTGTCATTATTCCTTTTTATTGGAAAATTTAATGGATATGAACCATCAATTTTTACATCGAAGATTAATGGGAAAAGTTAAACCTAGTTTGATTGAGAATTCTAAAGGAGAAAATTGGGTAGAAGCTAAGTATAAATTTAGTGGAGAACCTCATCCTACCGCGAATCTTGTTTTAGCGGCCGGACGAGATAAAAAGGAAACAGTAACTGATTTTGATATCATGACAATTCGCACTGAATATCCTTATCAAACTTTGACAGTTTGTGGTCCTAATTCTGATTCTCCTGTGTTAAAACTTTGGGTTTATTATATTCCCGTAGATAAGGAACAAAAAATTAATCATAGTTTTGGAATGTTGATGATTCGTCGTCCTAAAATTCCCGGACTATTAACTCTTTTATGGCCCTTAATGCGTTATTTTACCGGAGAAATTTTTGCTGAAGATAAAATGATAGTAGAAACAGAACAAAAAGCTTATGATCTACAAGGAACAGACTGGAATCAAGAGATTTTTCCTTTACTTTTGGATGTGCGAGAATTGTTGAAAAAAAAAGGAATTCCTCTTAATTAATACCATATAATTATGAGCTGTAGGGGCATGGCGTTGATAAGATTTTGGGAGAACAAAAAATTGAGTAATGCCATGCCCATATTCAATTTTCAAGACTTTTGAGCATGGCTTTAATTAATATTCTGGTTAAATAACAAAATACTAATGCCATGCCCCTACAAAAATTAATGGAGAAAATGACGAATTCCTGTTAAAACCATCACTAATCCTAATTCATTAGCAGCCGCAATTGAATCTTTATCTTTTAATGAGCCTCCAGGTTGTACAATGGCTTCAATTCCTGCTGCTGCTGCGGTGCGTACAGAGTCATCAAAGGGGAAAAAACCATCACTAGCAAGATATCCTCCTTTTACGGTTTCTCCTGCTTGTTCTAAGGCAATTTTAACGGAACCTACCCGATTCATTTGACCCGCTCCTATCCCTAAAGTAGTAAGATTTTTAGTCACCACAATTGCATTAGATTTAACGTGCTTAGTCACCTTCCAAGCAAACAATAATTCGGCTAATTGTTCAGGAATAGGTTGTTTTTCTGTGACAATTTTCCAACTATCAACAGTATCTACAACATCATCAGAATCTTGCACTAATAAACCTCCTGCAATCACCTTAACGGTTTGAGATGGCCCACTGTTTAAATTCGGTAATATTAACACTCTGACTTTAGATTTAGTATTGAGAATTTGTTGCGCTTCTTCACTACATCCAGGAGTAACAATACATTCTAAAAAAGTATTAGTTAATAATTTAGCTGTGTCTCCATCTAATGGTTGATTTAAGACAACAATTCCCCCAAATGCTGAAATAGAATCCGCATTAAAGGCTTTTTCATAAGCATTTGCTAGAGTGTTTCCTAATGCAACCCCACAAGGATTTGTATGTTTAAGAATAGCAACTGCTGGTTTATTTGGGTCAAATTCAGCAATAATTCGTCGTGCTGCTTCTAAATCTACTAAGTTATTATAACTGAGTTCTTTTCCTTGTAATTGAGTTGCTGCTGCCCATCCTGATGCTTGAGTTCCTGTTTGATACCAAGTCGCACTTTGATGAGGATTTTCTCCATAACGTAGAGATTGAAATTCCGTTCCTGAAACAGTAAAACGGGAGGGTAAATCATCAGATAAACTAGCAAAATAATTAGTGATCGCCCCATCGTAAGCATGAGTTAATCCAAAAGTTTCACCCGCCATTTTTTGCCGAAAACTGAGAGAAGATTCACCATTATTTTTTTGTAATTCTTGTAAATAAGTTTCATAATATTTAGGATTAGATAAAACGGTGACATGAGCAAAATTTTTTGCAGAAGCACGTAATAAGGTAGGGCCGCCAATATCAATTTGCTCAATAGCTTCAGCTACAGTAACATTAGGATTAGCAATTGTTTGCTCAAAAGGATAAAGATTAACCACAACTAAATCAATAGGACGAATATGATTTGCTTCCATTTCTTCCCCATCTTGAGGAACATTTCTCCGTCCTAAAATACCTCCATGAATTCGAGGATGAAGGGTTTTAACTCGTCCACCTAAAATTTCTGGTGAACCTGTATACTCGCTTACTTTAGTAACAGTTAATCCCGCTTCTTTTAAGATTTTAGCTGTTCCCCCACTACTGATCAACTCAAAGTCAAATTCTTTGACCAACTGTTGAGCTAAATCGATAATTCCTGTTTTGTCTGATACGCTCAGTAGTGCTAAACGTCCCATGAATTTTTAATCTCCCTACATTAACCTTGACTTAGTTATTATCTCATTGGGACTAAGGTTAAGGGTCTTATTTTATAATCAAATTAGAATTGACTAATCATCAAACCAGGGAGTTAGGAAGTTTCCTATGTCATAGATTTTTTTTTTCGCTTCTTGCTTCAATCTTGATATTTTTTGATTTCCACAGACCTAAACCAAACAAAACCAACAGCAATAATTCCAACAATACTAATACTTAAAATTATTTTTTTACTTCTAATTTAGGTTTACGAGACTCACGCCATACAGAAATAATAATCCACCCTAACACTAAAACTAAAGCTACAATACTAAATTGAGCGACCCAGGTTACTAATTGATGTAACGGAATAATACGGCCCACAAAAAAAGAAAGCGTCACCACAATAGTTGCCCAAACCGTTGCACCACCCAAATTACACCCTAAAAATTGACCATAGGGCATTTGAGCAATACCAGCCATCGGCCCGGCAAAAATCCGTAATAAGGCGACAAACCGACCAAAAAATACTGCTCTAGCGGCATTTTGACTGAACTGCGCCCTTGCTTCCTCTAATTTGAGTTGAGGAATTTTAAACAAACGGCCTAACCGTAATAATAATGCCCATCCTCCCAACCTACCAATCCAATAGCCAAAATTATCCCCTAGAACTGCCCCCGCGATCGCAGAACCTAACACAACCCAATAATTTAATTCCCCGCTACCGGCGAGAAAACCGCCTACAATGGTTATAGTTTCCCCAGGCAGAGGAATTCCGGTATTCTCTAAAGCAATGCCGATAAATACCGCCCAGTAGCCATATTGACGTGCAATTTCCTGAAGATTGTCTAGTGATAGAAGTTCCACAGACATTTCGCCTAAGCTTATACATTGGTTTACTTTCCTTTCTTATCTTGACGCATATCAGGAAATCGTGTCAATTTAGATACCCAAAAAAGTTATGCTAGATGACCTATCAAGTAGGAACAAGTTCACCAGGGCGTAATTTAAGCCATTTTCCGGTTTCTTCTAAGAAACTCTCACAACCAACCACATCCCATTCCATTTCGATATAATCTTCTTTAGGACGTATATTAACGTTAATGCTGGGTTCTGTTGGCTCAAAATCAGGGCTATCGGTTAAATGGGGTTGTTGGTGCTGCTGTTCGACTGCATGATAAGTAATACAGCGATTAACGTAGTGGCAGTTCACACAAATACACATACGTTTTTCCTCAATCGATCTTTACTTGTTAATCTAACGCAAGAAAAGGATATTTGTCTAATTTGATCAGGTTTATTTTTGTTAATTAATGACTACTCTGCAAAATACTGTAATTAATTTATCTCCCGACTCTCTACCTTTTAGTTTAGATTGGTTATCGCCACAAGCTTGTTTAGTGGGAGGTGCTGTACGAGATGCCCTACTTCAGTGTCATAGACCTTATCTAGATTTAGATTTTGTTTTACCTAAATTAGCCATTGATACCGCACGAAATATGGCTAAACATTATCAAGCGGGATTTGTTGTTTTAGATGCTGATAGACATATTGCTAGGGTTATTTTTAAGCAAGGAACTGTAGATTTTGCTCAACAAGAGGGGGAAACTTTAGAAAAAGATTTACAAAGACGGGATTTTACTATTAATGCGATCGCTTATAATTTTCATGAGCAAAAATTAATTGATCCCTTACAAGGTTTAAGAGATCTTGAACAAGGTATTTTGAGAATGGTATCTCCTAAAAACTTGCAAGATGATCCCTTAAGATTATTAAGAGCTTATCGTCAAGGAGCGCAATTAAATTTTACTATTGAACCGAAAACAAGGGAAACAATTCAACAATTAGCCCCTTTAATTCATCGAGTTGCTGCTGAAAGAGTTCAATCTGAATTAGGCTATTTATTAGGGAATATTCAGGGTACTAAGTGGTTAATAGAAGTTGCTCATGATGGTTTACTTAAATCTTGGTTTAACCAGTTAACAGAAGATAAGTTACAGCAACTTGTACAAATAGATAAGGCGATCCAATTTTTAAGAGAAAGTCTAGGTCAAGATGATTTTAAGCAACTATTTGACTATTCTTTAGATAATTATCAATATTATACTGAAACGATCCAAAGAGCAAAACTTGCTTGTTTAGTGTCTAATGATCCTCAAAAAGCGGAATTAGAATTAATAAATTTAAAATATTCTCGTGGGGATATTCGAGCAGTTACTAAAGCTTTAACTTATTTACCTCAATTGCAAGAAAGTTCAGGAAAAATGAGTCTAAGGAACTTATATTTTTTGTTTTTAGGAGTAGGAAATGTCTTTCCGGTGATGGCTATTTTAGCTTTAGCAATGGGGATAAATTCCCTTAATATTATTGAGTTAATCTATCGTTATCTTGATCCGAAAGATCAAGTTGCTCATCCTCATCCTTTGGTTAATGGTAATGATTTAATTAACAATCTACAGATGAAACCTAGTCGGAAAATTGGTCAGTTATTAACTGAAATTCAAATCGCCCATATTGAAGGTAAAATTTCAACAGTAGAAGAAGCCTTACAGTTTGCTCAATGTTATACCAAAACATCAAAAAATAATGATGATGTTGATGATATTATCGAATAACTTCAATCAAAGTTCCTATCTTTAAATTATTCCAAGTTTTATCAGTAGTAATAGCAATCATTTTCAGATTCTTGGCGACGTTCTTTAATTAATTCCGTAGCTAAAGATCGATTTCCACTATATAAATCATGAAAAAAGGAGAGAAACAAAATTTTCCTCTCCTAATTAATGTTTTATAGTTCTATTCAGGAATTGATTTTATTTCCCACCAGTTGGACTCTGGGGATTTTTAGCGGTTCCTATGCGTCCTTTGAGGATTTCAAAAGCTTTATCAAATTGGGGATCACCAAAAGTCCCAATTTTATCCCGTTCTTGTTGCAGGGCTTTGCGTTGCTCATCGGTTAATTCAAGCTTAACATCAGGATCAATTCCATGTTTGTTAATATCTCGACCACTGGGGGTCAAATATTTAGCAATAGTCACCGCTAAACCGGAACCATCTCCTAACCCTCGAACCGACTGAACTAACCCTTTACCAAAAGAAGTAGTCCCCACTAAAACGGCCCGTTTGTTATCCTGTAAAGCACCAGAGAGAATTTCACTAGCACTAGCCGAACCGCCATCAATCAGAACCACTAGAGGTTTATTAGTTAAAGCGCGATTACTGGCCCGTTGTAGTTCCACTTCTCCAGTCCGACTGACGGTAGAGACGATTTTGCCATCATTAAGCCACATACGAGCGATATCCACACTCGCATAGAGTAATCCCCCAGGATTAGAGCGTAAATCCAAGATATACCCCTGAACCTTCTTGCCTTCTAAATCTTTGATCGCAACGCCCATTTCTTCGCCTGCTTGCGCGCTAAATTGGGTTAGACGAATATACCCAATATCACCAATGGGAGTTTTTTCCACATGAGCGCGAACAGGATGAAGTTCAATTCTTGCTCTGACTAGGGAGTAATCTACTTCTTTATCACTGCGGCGAATAGTTAAGGTAACTTTACTACCTGGGGTCCCCCGAATTAACTTAACCGCGTCTTCTACTTCCATCCCTTCAGTGGTTTTACCGTTAATTTTGGTAATCACATCTTTAGAGAGAATTCCGGCAGCAAAAGCAGGAGTATCTTCAATAGGAGCAATAACGACTAATTCCTTGGTTTTTTCGTCTTTACTAAGTTGAATACCCACCCCTGTCAATTCCCCAGAGGTGTCTATCTGCATATTCTTAAATTCTTCCGGGTTCATAAAGCGGGTGTAGGGATCACCCAACTTCTTCAACATTTCCCGAATTGCTTTATAAGCTTCTTCTTTATTGGTATAAGAACGGTTTAAATAGTCTTGACGGACCGAACGCCAATCGACTTGATTAAACGTTCCATCTACATAGGTTTTGTCAATAATCGTCCAAACTTCATCAACTAATTCTTTGGGATTATCTTGAAAAAAGGCTTGACTACGAGAAAGACGAAGCCCTGCCCCCGTGACCGCCACTGCGGTGAGAACGAAAGCGGTAGCACCAAGAACCAGCCCTTTTTTGTGGTTGACCATAAGTCTAATTTATGCTAGTAGAACATTATAAAACGGAACTGCTAACTCTAGTCCAGGAACTTGTCATCAATAGGGGAATCAGTGTATCTTAGGGTCAAGTTTCCTGGCTGACTTAGATTGAACGGTAATTTAATTTTAGATAAAGCAGCCTGTGTTTGATTATAACATTTTTTGTATAGTAGGTGGAGTTATCTCATGGCAATTAGCACTTATGTTTCTCCTGATGACTTAAAAACCCGACGAGAAAGTTTACAAAGTCAACGAAGGTTAAAAGCTTGGCAAGGAGTTTGGCGTTTTGTGGCCGTATGTGGTTTAACAGGGGGCTTAGTGTGGACAATGACTTTACCTGATTGGGTAATTAGAGAACCATCTCAAGTTAAGATTTTAGGCAATAAGTTACTTTCCCAACAACAAATTAAGCAAATGTTGTCTGTTGCTTATCCTCAACCGATTTGGGAATTGCCAATCCATCAAGTCAAAGAACAACTCAAAACCCAACCACCTATCGATGATGTTTATATTACTCGTCGCATTTTACCAACCCAAATTACGATTACGGTCAGGGAAAGACAACCTATTGCTGAAGCCAGTTCTAGGGGAGAAGTAGGATTTCTTGATGCCCAAGGGGTTTGGATTCCACAAAAATTTTATCAAAAAGGGGTCAAACCTGTTGCTTCAGACGCGCTTAAGGTTATGGGATTTGAGCAACAGTATGGTCAGCATTGGAATAAGCTATATACTCTAATTATGAGTTCTCCGGTCAAAATTAAGCTGATTGATTGGCGAGATCCGAGTAATCTAATCTTAAAGACTGAATTAGGAATGGTTTATTGTGGCCCTTATGGGGAGAATTTCCCTCAACAATTAGCCGTCTTAGGTAGAATGTCCAAATTATCTTCTAGGGTTCCTAAAGGGCGCATTATTTACATTGATTTGAGCAACCCTGAGTCTCCCTCTGTCCATCTAACCAATCCTCCTAAGACAGACAAAGACAAGACTAAAGCCCAAGAGAAACCTTGATTGTAAGTTAATCCTAACCTATTCTTAACTTGGTTTATAAATGTTAACTTTCGACGGTTGAGGTTTTTATGATAGAAAATTAAGCCAATTAACCCTCTAATGTCAGAGATAGGAGAAGATTGGCGGAATTTAACGGAACTTGTCACCTAATCAGATGAAAGAATTCTCTATTAATTTAAGCTTTTAGATAGAAATCAATTATATATAAAAACTTAATATTGGTATTAAATGAATGATACTGTAGATTAGGTTGATTTAGACGACTGCTAAACCCTTGAAATGTTATTATTTACCCCCTGCCGATTACAATGGTTCTTAATGATCTAGATCTTAATCATTCCAGCCTAAATAACACACAATCTGCCGATTCTTCGAGTGCCGTGGACAGCTATCACCGTAACAATTTGCCTTTTGCCCAAACCAACGAATCCCCAAACATCCCTGGGGAAGAAGCCAGGAGAAATCAGATCGTGCCGAATAACGTTGCCAAAATCAAAGTCATTGGCGTTGGTGGTGGCGGATGCAATGCAGTTAACCGTATGATTGAAAGTTCCTTGACGGGAATTGAGTTTTGGACGATTAATACTGATGCTCAAGCTTTAGCTCAATCGGCTGCCCCTCAACGTTTACAAATTGGAAAAAGACTCACTCGCGGTTTAGGCGCGGGGGGCAACCCTAATATTGGTAAGGAAGCCGCTTTAGAGTCTCGTGATGAAATCGCTGAAGCCCTTGAGGACACTGACCTGGTATTTATTACGGCCGGAATGGGTGGTGGTACTGGAACGGGTGCGGCCCCCATTGTGGCTGAGGTGGCTAAAGAAAAAGGCTGTCTGACCGTAGGTGTGGTCACTCGTCCCTTTACTTTTGAGGGAAGACGGCGCACTGTTCAAGCCGGAGAAGGCATCGGTGAACTCCAACGTAATGTGGATACGTTAATTGTTATTCCTAATAATCAATTATTACAGGTTATTTCTCCTGAAACTCCCTTACAAGAAGCCTTTTTAGCGGCTGATAATGTTTTGCGCCAGGGAGTACAGGGTATTTCTGATATTATTACAATTCCTGGATTAGTCAATGTGGATTTTGCCGATGTCCGGGCCGTTATGGCGGATGCAGGTTCAGCTTTGATGGGTATTGGGGTTGGTAATGGTAAGTCTCGCGCTAATGACGCGGCTATGGCGGCTATTTCTTCTCCTTTGTTAGAACACTCTATTAAGGGTGCTAAGGGGGTTGTCTTTAATATTACTGGCGGCCATGATTTAACCCTCCATGAAGTTAATACGGCGGCGGAAACCATTTTTGAAGTGGTTGACCCCGATGCTAATATCATTTTTGGGGCGGTTATTGATGAGCGGGTTCAAGGAGAAGTAATTGTTACTGTCATTGCTACTGGGTTTACTGGTGATGAAGGCATAACTCCTGTTCAAGTGACCTCCAACCCAACTCGTGCAGTTGCTCCTCCTCCGACCGTTGCTCCGAATAATCAACCTGAAATGCCTAAACCTGGGGGTTTAGATATTCCTGACTTTCTCCAAAGACGGCGTTTTCCTAACCGATAATTTGGCGTTGTTTTCTAATTTGTGCTGTATGAAGTTCGCTGTCGTCCCGCTTTTGCTGCTTTATTTGTGACTTTAAATCCAGGAGAAAGTATTACGGCTAGGGCGGGGTCAGTTATTAGTATGGATGGGGGATTAACGGTGATGATCTATTTTCAATCTCGTAAGCTACAGGGATTAATTAGTTATTTGACTTCTCTTGTTTGACTAATCTTAAGGTGGGCAATGCCCACCCTACTATCAATTATTAATTGTAATGGATGTAGAAATTCTTGAACAACGAGAAAATGCGATCGCTCGTGTGATTTTGCAAGAGGATGAAGGAATAATCGCTCAAACTGGCACTTTATTGGCTATGCTTTGAAAATAGTTTAAAGTATGAACTTGTTAAATTTTCTCCTAAAAATTTTAAATTTGGGTTAGGGAAAAAAGATTTATTTCTTTGCTTGAAAGGAACGGGAAAATTATATTGTCAAACTCATCAAGCTCAATCTTGGGGACAGTTAATTAGTTCTGAATATAAAGCTCAACTTAAACGTAAATATGGATAATTTATCGTAAATTAAGTATACTATTGAACAGTCTCCAGTGGCGGCTATTTTAATTGTAGATTTAAGACTTCAACAATCCATTTTAGTTAGACACAAAAGACCTCTTATGTCATTTTCGAGACCAGGATCGTTTATGGATTCAATCTCGTCATCGTTATGCTTTTCTTAACTTTTTTGCTCCTTTTAATAATTAGATATATAATTAAATTAACTGAGTAATGAGGAAATCAATTATGACAGTCGCAACCGATAAAAAATACTATTCTTTTGAAGAATATTTAACACTTGAAGAAACCGCTAACGACAAAAATGAATATCAAAATGGAGAAATTGTAACTATGACTGGTGGAACAACAGAACATAATAAAATCGCGTTAAATTTTGCTGCGTATTTAAAATTTGTTTTAAAAAAACAAAAATATAATATTTTTATTGGTGATGTAAAGTTATGGATTCCTGATTATCGTCAAGGAACTTATCCCGATGTGATGTTGATTGAGAGAGAACCAATTTATTATGGAAATGGAAAAACAACGGTGACAAATCCTTCATTAATTATCGAAGTTTTATCAAAATCTACTCAAAATTATGACCAAGGAGATAAGTTTCTTTATTATCGTTCTATTCCTCAATTTAAGGAATATATTTTAATTAATCAAAGTCAATATTATGTCATGCAATATAATAAAACTCAGGAAGGAAAATGGCTATTATCTGAATATGAAGGAGAAAATTCTACTTTATCCTTACTCTCAGTTAGCCTTGATATCACATTTCAAGAAATTTATGAAGGTGTAATTTTTGCTGAATAAATTTAACAATAAATTATTCATATTATCTTCAAATTCTCTCCTTTTTTCCAATCAAAAATTTCTCTTCAATTTCTTGAACAGGTAAAGGTTTAGAAAATAAATAACCCTGACCAAATTCACACTTAAGCTGTTGCAACCACTGTAATTGTTCTATTGTTTCAATACCTTCTGCCACAACTTTTAAGCCTAGTTGATTGCTAAGATTAATGATAGTACTAATCATCTGATAATTACGATTTTCTTCTTGCATTTCCTTAACAAAAGAACGATCAATTTTCAAATAATTAGCCGGTAAACGATGGAGATAATTAAGAGATGAATATCCTGTGCCAAAATCATCAATACTAATTTGAATGTTTCTCTCTTTTAATTTGGTTAATAAATCAATGGTTTGAGGGAGATCTTCAATTAGCCTACTTTCGGTAATTTCTAGGGTAATAGAATTACCATCTAAACCTGTTTCCGCTAGGGTGTGATCAATATCTTCCATTAAACTTGCTTTGCGAATATCTTGAGCAGAAAGATTAATAGTCATTTTCAGGGGAAAACGATGAGGAAACTTATTTTTCCAGATGGCTAATTGTTGACAAACTGCTTTAAACATCCAAGTATCAATAGAGACAATTAATCCAGTATCTTCACTAATGGATATAAATTCTATGGGAGAAATAAACCCACGAGTTGGATGTTGCCAGCGTACTAATGCTTCAAATCCCATCAAAATATTGTTTTGTATATCCATAATAGGCTGATAGTAAACAATAAACTCTTCTCGTTCCAAAGCCTTACGGAGATCGTTTTCTAATGTGAGTCTATTTACTGCTTGAGTGTGCATTTCAGCATCAAAAATATAGTAGGAATTTCTCCCCTGTGATTTAGCCTTATACATGGCAATATCAGCATCTCGAATCAAGTCAGCAGCACGAGAGTAATCTTTTGTCTCCCAAACAATACCAATACTCGCACTAACAACCATTTCCTTTTCGTATTCATTAAGTTTGATGGGGTATTGAAAATTTTTAAGAATCCCCTCAGTAATTTTAATAATTTCTTCAATACCGTTAATATATTCAAGTAAAATTACAAACTCATCACCTCCAAATCGAGTAACTAAATAAATTTCTTGCAAATGATTATTAAGATTTTCAGCAATTTTGATAAGCAGTTGATCTCCAATTAAATGTCCTAAACTGTCATTGATTACTTTAAACTTATCCAAGTCCAGAAATAGAACAGCATAATTATAGCTATCGACTTGTTTAGCTTTATTAATTGCTAATTCAAGACGCTCTAATAACATTCGCCGATTAGGTAAATCTGTCAAGGGATCATGGAGTGCATTGTGAGTAATTACTTCTGCTGTTGCCCTCAGTGAAGCCGTACGCGCTGCCACTTGTTTTTCTAATTCAATATTGCGATTTTCTAATATTTCTATTTTTTCTGCTTCTAAAATTGCCTGTCTTTGCAAGCCTATTTGTATCTCATCGTATTGTTGTTTAATTCGTAGCATAGAATTGACTCTAGCTCGCAGTTCGAGGCTATTGACGGGTTTACTGATAAAGTCATCAGCCCCAGTATTAAGACATCGAGCTAGATCTTCTTTGGCTGTTAATGCTGTTACCATAATAATCGGAATTGACTGCCATTGGGGATTAACTTTAATAAGAGAACAAGCTTCAAGACCATCCATTTCGGGCATCATTACATCTAACAGGATTAAATCTATTGGCATTAAATTTAGGGATTCGAGGGCTTCTTCTCCACTGGAAGCATAGTTGAGTTCATAATTTTCATGGCTGAGAAATGACTCAATCACATCAAAATTACGAGGTTCATCATCGACTACTAAAATAACAGGGGAATTCATATGAGTAATTTATTTAATTTAATTTTTTTACCATTAATCTCTACTTATATCAAGATTACCCAAAAATATCTTAAATTGAACATATGTATACATTCTTATATCAAGATTATCCAAAAATATCTTAATTATTTATTCATAATCATTTTTTACCGGAAATTTTGGGTTTAAAGGCCCCGTCCTAAAAGGAGCGGCTACAGCAATGCACTTCCTCCTTGACGGGAAACGGAGGTCTCCCCAAGTCGAGCGACTGCCGTCCAAGACGAACCCTACACTCTCCCGCCGTCGTACGGCGGGAGAGGACGCGGGCGGAGTGCATAGATTTTTATGGGGGGGTTGTCAATTTAATTTTAGTGTGAACCAAGAATCCCCGCCGTTAAAAAAGCGCGGGAGTGTCAAAAAATTGTTGAATCATGCTTGTTAGTTGACTGAGTTTGACAGGTTTAGCCAAATAGCCATTTGCCCCTGCTTCTAAACATCTTTCCTCATCCCCTGGCATAGCTAAGGCAGTCAGTGCAATAATAGGAAGATTGGCTATTTGAGGAGAGGTTTCAGAGCGAATTTGTCTGGTTGCTTCTAAACCATCTACCCCTGGCATTTGAATATCCATTAAAATCAAATCTGGAATCGCTGCTCTAGCCTGATCAATCGCTTCTTGACCATTTTTTG
This sequence comes from Aphanothece sacrum FPU1, assembly GCF_003864295.1. Lineage (NCBI taxonomy): Bacteria > Bacillati > Cyanobacteriota > Cyanophyceae > Chroococcales > Aphanothecaceae > Aphanothece > Aphanothece sacrum. The sequence goes on from NZ_BDQK01000001.1 coordinate 343,284, forward strand.
CTAAAAGTATCCGGTATCCTTTTGCTTTCAGGTAACGAGAGATAGTAATCATATTAGCTTCATTGTCTTCTGCTAATAGAATCAAAGGCAATCCTTCTACTATTTGTCCTGGTGTGTTTACCTCTGAACCTCCTGGTATTTGTCTAGAAGACTTAGGGATTTGCTGTTCTTTATAGGGTACAGTGAAGGAAAAACAACTGCCTACACCGATTTCACTACTTACCTTTACTTTACCATCGTGTAGTTCCACAATGCGTTTCACCAGAGCAAGTCCTAAACCTGTACCTGTATATTGACGGTTTAAGGCACTATCAATCTGCACAAAAGGCTTAAATAATTTTGAGAGATTTTCCTCGGTGATACCAATTCCGTTATCAATGATGGCAAATTGAATGTAATGAGATTGACTAGGCAAAGATTGAGATTTTTCTAGAGTAACTTGCAAGCATATCTTCCCACCTTCTGGAGTGAATTTAACCGCATTATTGAGCAGGTTAATTAACACTTGACGGATACGTCGTTCATCTACCATTAACTCTGGTAGATTAGGGGGGATTTGAGTTTCAATCTGAATCCGTTTTTGTGATGCTTGTTGTTTAATAAATAGCAGACTAAACTGACAAACTTCACTAACTAATGTGGGGGTGCGGTTTATTTCTATTTTTCCCGATTCAATTTTAGCAACATCAAGGATATCGTTAATCAGTTCGAGTAAATGACAACCACTGCTGGCAATGGTTTCTAATGCTCGTTCTTGTTTGTTGTTGATTGGGCCAAATACTTTTTCTTGTAGAGCTTCTGACATACCTAAAATAGCATTGAGGGGAGTGCGCAACTCATGGCTCATATTGGCGAGAAATTCATCTTTAAGGCGTGTAGCACGAGCAAGCTGTTCGTTGGAAATGGCAAGCTGTTGGTTACTGTCGGTAAGTTTTGCTTCTATTTCTATTTTTGCTGCTAGTTCTTTTTGAATCTGTTTAAATAAATTTGCTTGTTGAATAGCGATGGCTAATTGATTGGCTATATGTTGGACAAAATCAATTTCTGACTGTTCCCAATGTCGAGAATTGGAACATTGATGAATACATAACAAACCCCATAAATCTTCCCCACTGAGTAAGGGCATGACTAAATTAGCTCTAATTTCAAATTGTTCTAGAAGATGAAGATAACATTCTTGCATTTTTACTTCATAGATATCATCTAAGATTTGAATTTTGCCATTGTAATAATGGATAGCGTGTTTTTGAGCAAAACAATGTTCTGTAACTTTAGTGGCTACAATGGAGTTGAATCCACTTCCAATAGATTCTGAAACAAATTCCCCATGCTGATGCTTAGAGTTGGGATCAAATTTGAAAATGCCAACTCGATCAACTTTAAGAAATTTACGAATCTCCTCAGTAGCGATATTAAAAATAGTTTCCAAGTCTAGAGATTGACGAATTCTTTGAGTTATCTCTCGTAATAATAGTTCTCTTTCTGCTTGTTGTTGAATTAATTTTTCTGATTGTTTGCGTTCAGTAATATTCCGAAAATACCAAATTCTGCCATAATGAGTTCCTAGAGGCGATCGCACACTGGCGGAGTAACAATCAAAAATATGTCCATCCTTTAAAATAACTTCATCAATACTTGTGGTTCCTGGATTTTCGTAAAGAGACTCTACCTTGGCACAGAATGCTTCCGAGTCTACTAAATTACTCATAATCCATTCCATAAATTGATAATCGTCTCTAGTTTCTACAATCTCCACCGGAATATGCCATAATTCACAAATGCGCTGATTATAAGAGACAATTTTACGGTTTTCATCAACAATGGAAATACCATCAATAGAAGCCTCTAGTTGTGCTTTTAGGATAGCATTCTGACGTTGCAAAATCTTGGCATGATCTTGAATTTTACTGGCCATGCGATCAAAAGCAACAGAGATTTGTACAAGTTCATCGGAACCGGATAATCCACTTCTGATATTGAGATTTCCTTCTGCTAAACTATTACTAGCAGCAACTAACCGAGAAACTCGCCGAGTTAAGGTTAATTCAAAGAAAAACCATAAGCCTAAACAAAATAGGGTTAACATGACATTAAACACTACTGATCGCCCAAAAGCATCATTATAAGCCTGTTGTTTGGCACTGGTAAGATCATATTCAACAAACAAAATTCCCACCCTTGAAGGGCGTATTTCGTTAGGCAAAACCTCTAAAAGAACCGGATAAATAGCAACCAGTTTATTCTTATCCTGAGACAAAAAAACTTCTCCGGCAAGTTTTTCTCGTACAGTAGTTAACTGAGAGGTATAAGCAGCAGCAGCAGTTTTACTGAAGAGAGAATCTTTAAGTTCATAAAGGTTGGAAATACGAACTATATTTCGATCATCCATTACCATTACTAAATTTATGTTAGTATGGCTCCCAAGCTGACTAATAATCGAAAGTTCTGACTCTTCAATATCCGATCTTCGATATAAATAATCTAAGATTCTTGCCGTTTGCCCTGTGATAATCTGCACATAGTTTTTAGCATTTATTTCTTTTCTTTGATAATTTTCAGTGATTTCTTGATTAAAAGAAGTTATGCCAAATAAACTACCGCATAAAATTAAAATTAATGGAATTGAAAATCTTAGAGGAAAAGGAAAAAATTTAATCATTTTTATGAGTTGAGAATTTGGCATTTTTAATAAAACGATCATCAATAAGATTAGCTGGATCAATATCTTGTGATAACAATTTATTGGCTATCATTATCTTTACCAATTTTCTCATTCCATTGACGAATGAAGGATCACTTTGATCAAATAATCTTTGATTTTCTTCTAAGTTAGGTTGACGTAAACCTTTAAAAGAATTAAGTATTTGTTTGGGCTTTACTTGAGTTCGTTTCGCCATACGAATTCCTGCATCTTGGGGATTTTTTTCTAAATAATCTAAAGCCTGAAACTGGCCATTCACTAATGATTGAATCCTATCATAATTCTTATTTATTACGTCCTCACTAACAACTATAACATCTACAATCTCACCGGGAATTTGGCTACTATCAAATAGTAATCTGGCCCCGGCTTCTAATACTTTAATTTTCGCGGGGCCAAAGGTGACAACCGCATCTACTTCTGCTTGTTTATAAGCTCGTTCATGTTCAGAAAGTTCTAAAGAAACTATCTGAATATCCTTAACAGACATCCCATTTTTTTCCAATGCACGAGCAATCAAAAAAGCCCCTAAAGAAGTGGCTTCCAAACCAACTCGCTTCCCTTTTAATCCTTTCATATTGGTAATTTCTGGTCGGCCTAAAATCACATCCCCACCATCAGAAACATCGATAATAGCAATAATTTTCAGATTTTTCTTGGTTTCTGCCAATACTAAGGCTTGATCCATTGACAACCCCGCAGCTTCAATTTCCTGATTGCGATAGGCTCTTACTACTTCTGTTCCTGAAGGATAATCTATCAACTTGATCGGCTTTTTATCATAATAACCTAGATCACGAGCTAGATATAAGGTTTCATATCCTGGCCAAAGATTAAAACCAATTTTTAATGGTAAGGGGGGTTCAGTGATACAATTCGTTAGGGTCATAGCTAAAACCATAGTTATTAGACTAAAGATAAAGTATTTAAGTATTAACAATTTTTTCTGGTAAATCATACCTAAATTAAGTAAATTCATGTCAGAATAAGGTTATTATTTTTGCTTACTAGATAATGTACAATAAAAAAGATTTCAATAATTATCTTAATTATTACCGGCAAATGTCTTCTGTTATCTGTTCTGAATCCCTTAATTGGCTATATCGAGGAACTCATGAAATTTTCCCCAATCAGCTAAATTCAACTCACCCTGAAGACAATTTAGCACAATTATTAAATCAGTGCGATCGCCCCTTAAGAGTTAAATTAGGAATTGATCCTACGGGTTCAGATATTCATCTAGGCCATAGTATACCTTTTCGTAAATTAAGAGCGTTTCAGGATGGGGGACATATAGCGGTATTAATTATTGGTGATTTTACCGCACAAATTGGTGATCCGACCGGAAAATCTGAAGTACGTAAACAATTAACTCCTGAACAAGTTCAAGCTAATGCTAAAGATTATCTTAATCAATTACGTCCTATTTTAGATTTTGATACTCCAGGACTGTTAGAAATTCGTTACAATTCTGAGTGGTTAAGTGAGTTAAATTTAGGGAAAATTCAAGAATTATTAGCCACAATGACTGTGGGACAAATGTTAGCTAAAGAAGGATTTGCTGAACGCTATAAACAAGAAAATCCCATTTTTCTGCATGAATTTTTATACCCGTTAATGCAGGGATATGATTCAGTCATGATAGATGCTGATGTGGAGTTAGGAGGAACGGATCAAAAGTTTAATATTGCTGTAGGTAGAGATTTACAAAGACATTTTGGTAAAAGGCCTCAATTTGGTTTATTATTGCCCATTTTAATGGGAACTGATGGCACACAAAAAATGTCTAAATCTCTCAATAATTATGTAGGATTAAAAGAAGATGCTTTATCTATGTATTCTAAATTAGAAAAAACTCCTGATGTTTTACTCAAAGATTATTTTGAGTTATTAACTAATTTACCTCTTGAGCATATATTGGATAATCCCAGGGAATCTCAGAAACAATTAGCTTTAGAAGTTGTCTCTCAATATTATAGCCAAGAAGTAGCTTTAACCGCACAAAAAACGGCTGAAGAATTAGTTAAAAATAGAAGTACCGCTTCTGCTGAAGCAGTTCTTGAATATTCTTTATCAGATGTAGAATTTCCTGCCAAATTATTCTATATTTTAAATGCCAGTGGACTTTGTGATAGTAGTGGGGAGGGAAGACGACAAATACAAGGGGGTTCAGTGCGGTTAGAAGGGGAAAAAATTACGGATGTTAATCTTAGTTTTGATACCCCTGAAGAACTGCAAGGGAAAGTTTTACAAGTCGGTAAGAAAAAGTTTATTAAGTTAGTTTGATCAATCAGCAAGGCCCTTTATTGTATGTCCTGTGTTGGGTTTCGTTCCTCAACCCAACCTACAAAAAATTGATTGGCAAAATTCTGTAATTTAAGGTAAAAAATCAAAATCTAGAATTTGTTCTAAAGTAAAAGGACAATCTATAGGAAAAATTGAAGGTTCTAACCCTGTTTTTTGAATCACCCTTAAACGAGCTTTGACATACATATTATCCCATTCTTGTAGACAATAATTATAAAGAGTTTTTGATTCTAATAAATCCTCTAATTCATCTCGAAAATTCTCTATTTCATCTTGCCATCCTCTTTCACATCTTTCTTTTTCTGAAATCCAATAACGATAGAGCAGTAGATGGATGAAAAGTTGTTTGAGATAACTTCTGACTTTTCGTCTTTGCTCACTTCCCAAAGCTTCTATCTCCTCAATTAAATGTTCCCAGTCAAGATTAACTAAATCTTTATTTTTAAGCTGTTTAACTGTTTCATCAATCCACAAAACAAAATCTGTATTATAAATATCTGGTAGAGGTATTTTAATATCAGTTTTCATCAATGTTATCCTCCTTAATTTTTGAAAGGATATATAGCAGAAGTTAAAAGTTCCTTGGGCGCGATTGTACAGAAGTAAAACCCTTATGAATAATGGGTTTGAAACTAATACACTGTACCTCATTAGTCTGAGAAAAGCTATAAGCAAATATGAAATGATATTATTATAGCACTTCTCAAGTAGGGTGTGCATTGCCCACCCTACCATTCAAGTAATAACTTATTTCTTTTTCTGTCCTAATTTACGTTTAAAGAAAGAACCAAACCCTAACGCGGTTCCTACCCCCAAGATAGTCAACGGTTCAGGTACACTCTCAGCTTGAAAATTAATGGTAAATTCTCCTGATTCAAGCCAAGGAGTTCGACCATTATCCTCATTAATGTCCACAAATTTCAAGGTTGCTGAGTAATTTTTATCTATGCTCATCTTAGGAGCATAAAAATAGGGTTTAAAAGCAAAATTATCTCCTTTACCAATAAAAGTTTTATCACCGACTTTACTCAATAAAGTTTGTCCATTACTATCAGCAACCTTTAAACCAGGAGTAATATTTACTAATTCCCAATAAATCGTCGCATCATCACCAAGTAAGCCATTCCAACGATCATTACTAGTATGATAAACTCCTGCAATATAGGGGTCATAATCAGGACTTAAAGGATCAGCCGCAGAGGCAAGATGAGCCACTGGTTTAGTTGTTAAATCAGAGAAAATATTGTCCTCTGTTTTGATACTAACCATTTTACCTTTAAAAGCCCCTGTCCCTGGAACCAGAGGTAAGGGAGGTAGGTTAAAACGTATTTCTGGAAGCTGATTATTGGTGTTAGTATTTAGGATAGTTGGACTGCTGACATCCCCTGTATAACTATAGATTCCAATTCCATGAAAATGACTAAGTTCTGGGGGTTCATGAGGATGGGGAAATAGTAAAGAAAGCCGATTATAGTTGGGATTTGGTAATCCTGCGTATGGATTGGTATCACCCATTAAGATTTCTAAACTATCTCGTCCAACCACCATATGATGATGACCAAAATGAACTTGCGCTAAGGTAATTTGAGAAGAAGATAATAAGGATAAAGCCACTACAGGAGAACCTAACAAAATGTTAGTTGTTGTTTTTAACAGATTCATTTTACTTCCTGAAAATCGAATAATATCAGCAATCATATCTAAGGTTTCTGTTTTAATCAACAGACATATTGTCAAACTTAAATGCAAAAAAAACAAAATTATTCTCTTGATTTCTACTTTTTCTTAACATTAATTTAAGAGTTACAAGTAAATTGTATAAATTGTTACGATAGCTCAACTCTAGGGAACAATGCCTCATTACCTATTTGTGTTAAAATTAAATTAAGTAAATAGACAAAATTAATTACACAAAATTTGTAGGAGCGGGTTTTTTACATAAATCAATGATTCTCACCAAAAAATTAAATAAACCCGCCCTTACCTTTTTTACTCAACCATTACGAATATATCAAAACCTGCCGGAGGCTGTGCAATTAATTTTGCGCGCGGTACTTAGTAAAATATTTGAATAAACAAAGATTATTGACTCACTGAGAAACATTATTAATCATGACTAAACCTATTAATCTTTTTGAATATGAATCTCTAGCTAAAGAACAACTTTCTTCAATGGCATGGGATTATTATAGAAGTGGGGCCATGGATGAGATTACCCTGCATAAAAATAGAACTACTTTTGAACAATATCAACTCTATCCGAGAATGTTAGTTGATGTTAGCCATATTGATTTAAACACATCAATATTGGGACAAAACTTATCAATTCCTATTGGTGTTGCACCGATGGCTTTTCAATGTTTAGCTCATCCAGAGGGAGAAATTGCCACTGCTAAAGTTACTTCTAATCTAAAAACTCTCTTAATATTAAGTACCTTATCTACCACAAGTTTAGAAGAAGTGGCCACCTGTCAATCTCATAATTTAAGATGGTTTCAATTGTATATTCATCGGGATAAAGGACTAACTAAAGCATTAGTAGAAAGAGCAGAATTAGCTGGATATACTGCCTTATGTGTCACCGTAGATGCACCCGTTATGGGTCGTAGAGAAGCCGATATTCGTAATCAATTTAGTTTACCTTCTCCCTTAAAATTAGCTAATTTAGTAACCATGACTGATTTAACTATTCCGCAAACCATTGGTGAATCAGGATTATTTGCTTATTTTCAACAGCAAATTGACCCTAGTATTACCTGGAAAGATATAGAATGGTTACAATCAATTACCAAACTTCCTATTGTTTTAAAAGGAATTTTAAGAGGAGATGATGCTATTTTAGCCCTCAAACATGGAGTCAAAGCAATTATTGTTTCTAATCATGGGGGAAGACAATTAGACGGCGCGATATCTTCTTTAGATGCTCTCCCTAGAATTATAACAGCGATCGACAACAAAATTGATGTTATAATGGACGGAGGAATTAGACGAGGAACTGATATTTTTAAAGCCTTAGCATTAGGGGCAAAAATGGTATTAGTTGGTCGTCCAATTTTATGGGGATTAGCAGTTGATGGAGAAACAGGAGTAGCTCATATTTTACAACTTTTGCGAGATGAATTAGCCTTAGCTATGGCCTTAAGTGGTTGTCCTAGCTTAGCAGAAATTAATGAGAGTTTTCTGATTTCTCCTAAATCTTAAATCAGTGAACAGTGATAAAAACTTTTAACAAATAACTAATAAATTGAGTTATATATCTTGAGGTAAATTCATTTAATTTCTTTGTGTCTTTGCGAGAAATATAAAGTTATTGATTTTCCCTCAAGAAGTAAGCTTTAAAAAATAACCTACTAAATAAAGAGAACCGCATAAAACAATTAACTTATCAGGCATATTAACTGCTACTTCCAAAGCAGAAAATACATCGGTAAAAGTCTTAATATTGTCTAATTTAGGACAAATATTAGCTGCTAACTTAGCTAAATTTTCTGTATTTTCACTATCATAGTCAGGAACAGGAACTAAGTATAAAGAGTCATGAGATCTTAATAAAGCTTGAAAAATTTTATCATGTTCTTTCGTTGATAACATTCCCATAACCCAAATAATCTCTTTATCTAAACTATCTACATATTGACGCAAAACTTCAGCCGAAGCAGTATTATGGGCCCCATCAATTAACAAATGAGAATTACGCCATCGTCTCCATTGTAACCTGCCCAACCATTGAGTCTTTTTCATGCCTTTTTGAATGGCTATTAAAGGAATATTCCAGCCTTTTTGTTGTAAAATAGTTATGGTTTCTAAGGCGATAGCAGAATTACTTAACTGAATATCTCCCAACAAAGATAAAGGATACTCAATCTCCTTATATTTAGCCCAATGATCATTAATTTGAGACTTAGACACAAACCCTAAAGGTAGGATAGGCTCCCAACCCATCACACCATCTATAGAGTTTACAATTGTTTTATGCGTAAGTCCTGTAATTCTTAGGGCAGGTTTAACCCAGACTACAGGACAGTTCAAAACTTCAATTTTAGCCTTAATAACTGCTTCTGCTTCTAGGGGAAGTTCTCCGATAACTGCAGGACAATTTTTTTTAAGAATACCCGCTTTTTCTTGGGCAATATTTCCTATTGTTGGTCCTAAAATTTGCCAATGTTCTCGACTAATAGAAGTAATAACACTAACTAAAGGATGTTCACAAACATTAGTTGAATCTAACCGTCCCCCCAACCCCACCTCAATTACAGCAATATCTACCTTTTTTTGAGCAAAATAAACCCAAGCTGCTGCGGTAATAACTTCAAATTGTGTAGGACTTTCTTCAAAGTTATTGATTAGTCTTTTAATTTGAGTTAAGATAGCTTTAAATTCTATTTCAGATATAGGTTGATTATTAACACAAATTCTCTCTGTCCAATCTATCAAATGAGGTGACGTATAACGACCTACCTGATATCCTGCTTCTGTTAATATAGAAGAAAGATAAGCGCAAACTGACCCCTTACCATTAGTTCCCCCAACATGAATAATTGGGATAGAATGATGAGGGTTGCCTAAATTTTGTAATAGGTTTAGAATAGGTTCTAACCCTAAATTAACCCCTAAATGTTGAAAGGATTTCAAAAAAGAATCAATTAACATGGATCAATAATCAGTAATAATTTATAATTTGGATGTTATCATCTTAAAAGTTCACTAATTACCCATTATATCATGATTAATTATGCAGTATAGAAGATTTGGCCGAACAGAATTACAAATGCCCGTTTTTTCCTGTGGAGGAATGCGCTATCAATATAAATGGCAAGATATCCCTGCTAAGGAAATTCCTCAAGAAAATCAGGATAATTTAGAAGCAACTATTCGTCGTTCCTTAGAGGTAGGAATTAATCATATTGAAACAGCGAGAGGATACGGCACATCTGAGATGCAATTAGGCAAGATTTTACCAAAGTTGCCCAGAGAACAATTAATCGTGCAAACCAAAGTATGCCCCCAAAAAAATGTTAAACAATTTCGCCGTGAATTTGATAAATCTTTAGCTTTTCTGCAATTAGATTATGTTGATTTATTGGGAATACATGGCATTAATACTTACGAAATTATTGATGAATGTATTCGTCCAGGAGGGTGTTTAGATGAAGCAAGAAAACTTCAAAAACAAGGAAAAGTTCGCTTTATTGGATTTTCCACTCATGGCCCAACTGATGTTATTATTAAAACTATAGAAACCGATTGTTTTGATTATGTTAACCTTCATTGGTACTATATAAATCAACTTAATTGGCCGGCTATAGAAGCAGCTAACAAACATGATATGGGGGTATTTATTATTAGTGCCTCAGACAAAGGAGGAAAGCTTTATGACCCCCCACAAAAATTAATTGAACTCTGTCAACCCCTGAGTCCAATAATGTTTAATAACTTATTTTGTTTATCTCATTCTCAGGTTCATACTCTCAGTGTCGGTGCATCTCGTCCCACAGATTTTGATGAACATTTAAAGACTTTATCTCTATTAGATAAAGCAGAAGAAATACTAGAACCTATTATCAATAGATTAGAAGCAGAAGCCATTAAAGTATTAGGAGAAAATTGGGTTAAAACTTGGAATATAGGCTTACCCAATCATAAGCAAACCCCAGGAAATATTAATATTCCGGTCATTTTATGGCTGAGAAATTTAGCCTTAGCTTATGATATGATTGAATATGGAAGAATGCGCTATAATTTATTAGGAAATGGCGGACATTGGTTTCCAGGAAAACAAGCAGAAAACTTAGACAAGTTAGATTTAAAATCTTGTTTAGTTAATAGTCCTCATGCTGATAAAATTCCTGATTTATTAGCTGATACTCATCATTTATTAGGGGGTCAATCTGTTCAACGATTATCTAGTAGTTAATTTCATACTTCATAATTAGTTAAGTTTTATTAAGTTTTCTATAGTTGGACTAAGATTTTCAATAAATGATGTTAAATAGTCTAACATCCAAAGAGATTTGTCTATAACATTGAGATAATAGACTTTATTTGTCAATGCACTCAAGAGATTAACTCAAAATCTGTTAGGGGAAGGAATCTCTTTAAGCAATGATCAATATTACTTGTTTTGCTTCTTCACTTCACAGAGGTATCAATACATCAGTTTTTCAATGTAACTGGTTATTTTTCCCATTGTTCCTCAAACAGTGATTTTTGAGTTTTATGTCTTTATCCTTTTTCAAAGAAATCAAATCTACGGTCAAATCCCTTTCTCAACCCATTAGATGTACTGTATTTGGTTGTGGTAAACATCATTTAGAATTAGGGAAACGAGCAGAAGAGAACGACTGGCAGCTTGTATTGTTTAAAATCAAGAATTTAGATCACGAAAATATCCTTATTCTGAAAAAATTCGCTTATAAATTGGCTAAAGAAACAGGAAGACCTATTTGTGATGCCACCGGACATATAGAACCTTGGACAGATGATATTCTCACTGCCTTAAAAAATCTAGAATACAATTATCAAATTATACTAATTGAACAACAAGATATAGGTTAGGTGAGCAATTCAGCCAAGTAGTACTTATTTATCTAGATAAAAGTATCGAGTCTCGGCAAAAAAATCAAAGTATATTACGGAATTAATTAGAGACAGATTGAAGTCACTAGACGAACCCCTAATCACCTAGAATTGTTCAAACTAAATTTACCCTAAGTAAGTTAGATTTTCTAGAGGTTTAGGAAGGTTAATATTATAGCATATTTAGGAGGAAAAGTATTAAATATTTTTCCTAATTCGAGATGACAAAATTTTGAATCAGGAAAATATTTAATTCAGATTGATTAATAATATTGAGGCTTTCAATGTGGAATTTTACTTAATTCTGCGGCTCACACACTTATATGAGGTTAATTCAATGACTTTTAATACTGGGCTATTAGGCAATTTTCTCGGCTTTGTTGCTATTTTTTTCTATATTGTGACTTTACTACCAACAAATTTACGGATTGTATTTCCTCAGACCAAAAAAACTGGAATTCCCAAGTTTTTACTACAACAAAGACGACTCATAGGAATACTAGCTTTTCTCGTGGCTTTAGGTCATGGTTATCTCTTAGTAATGAAGAGAGATTTTGACTTTTTTGATTTCAAAACTTCTTGGATTTATATTCAAGGGGTGGTCACACTTACGATCTTTACCTTATTAGCAATTACCTCTAATGATTGGAGTATAAAACGACTCAAGAAGAACTGGAAAAGGCTACATAACCTAACTTATATAGCCATGTTTCTGCTCACTTGGCACATTTGGGGTAAAATGTCTGGTCATTGGACTTATTTAACTCCCATTAGCTTAGTAGGGATGGGACTCATTACTATCCTTTATTTACTACGTCGCTATATTGAAAAACGTAATGAATTGCAAAAAAAGAAACAAAAAGAAGTTCCTGCACTATTGCCTGAAAAAGTAGAAGTTTAACTTTCATACTCATATTTTTTTCTTGAAAATATCTCTTACCTCACTCCTATTTTTGTTTGGGAACAATAATGAAAAACTTAACTATTAATCTATTGCACTTGAGTCAGAAATACTCAGCCGTTTTTGCTGTGACGACTTTTGCTGTGATTCTTGGCCAACAGATTATTAGCCCTCGTTTTGCTTCTTTATCACCGTCTCAGGATGCAGTCTTAATTGCTAAGACTGTCAGTACTCTGAAACCAATAAGAACCATGAACGACAATGAGGGGTGGATTTATGCGATCGCCATGAGTCCAGATGGACAATTTTTAGCCAGTGGTAGTTATGGCGAAACCATTCAAATTTGGCATCTTCCTAGTGGAACTTTACGCTATACTTTAAAAGGACATGGAGATGCCGTAAAATCTTTGGCTTTTAGCCCTGATAGCCATATTCTAGTCAGTGGTAGTTGGGATAATACCGTCAAAGTCTGGGATGTACAGACAGGGAAAATGCTACATAATCTGACGGAACATACCGATGATGTAGAAGCAGTAGCTATTAGTCCCAACGGGAAATATATTCTCAGTGGTAGTCTTGATCAAAGTTTGATTTTGTGGGACTTACAGACAGGAAAAGTTCTCCAACGCTTCTCTAATGAAGATTGGTCGAGAAGTGTAGCTTTTAGTACGGATAGTCAGAAAGTTATCAGTGGAAATCAACAAGGGACAATTCGTTTGTGGCATATTAGTAATGGGCAAGAGATAAACACCTGGAAAGCTCATAAAGCAGCCGTGCGATCGCTGGCAATGAGTCCTGATGGTAAAACTTTAGCTAGTGGTAGTGTTGATAGAACAGTCAAATTATGGGACTTGACAACAGGGGAACTCAAAAAAACATTAAAAGGTCATTCTAGAGCCGTATGGTCGGTAGCTTTTAGTCCTGACGGGCAAAAGTTAGCCAGTGGTAGTTATGATACAACGGTGAAAGTATGGCGGGTTGTTACTGGAGAATTGTTGAGTAATTTAATGGCTCATGATAAGTCAGTCTGGTCAGTTGTTTTTAGTAGGGATGGCCAAACCTTAGTCAGTGGCAGTGCTGATGAAACAGTGAAGCTGTGGTCTGTGTCGAAGTTAATTCCTACTCGATTAACGGCCCGTAACTTTTAACAAATCAGTCAGTTTTTTTGCCTTGTGTTATGATATAGATGGTTAAGAGTAAATTAATCCCTGATGACTCGACGCTCTCCTCGTTCTTCTCAACCTCGTTCTAATTCTGGGCGTTATTCTTCTGGCGAACCTTCTGGGCCTAAATTTAATTATGGCACTATTGCTTTATTCGGGGGAATTTTTATTTTAGGCATTGGGGTAGGGATTGGAGTGAGTTCTACTGCCAGTTTCGATCCTCAAAATGTTGCCTCACGGGAGGTTATTGATAAAAGTGCGCCTAATGCCGAATTGTGTGTTCAATTTGGTGCTAGTGCCATCGTCACTGATATGCGAGTCTTTATTACCTTAAATCCCTTTAGTGTTTTTGTCACCCAACCAGCTATGCAACCTGGCTGTGTTTTGCGTCGTAGTAATATTAATCTTTTGGAACAGCAAAGACTGGTTACATCTGAACAATTTAGAGATTGTAAAAATCGCATGAATACATTTGGTTTTACTGGCGCATTGGAGAGTAAACCGACAATTTCTTGTATTTATCCTAATGATGCGGCCGGAAACCTCTTTTTAAACCCCGCCGGATCAGTTAGTCCTCGGACGGATAACCAAGATTTTTAACTGATCGGGCGATCGCGCTTTTCTGAGTTACGGATAGTTTACTAAGCTTTCCAAACTACTAAAATAACGCCACAAACAATAAGTCCTAAACCAAAAGCGCGATAAACGGGAATTACTTCTTTAAAGAAAAAATAACCAATTAAAACGGAAAAAACATACATAATAGCTGCAGAAGGACCAGCTACACTCAGATTAACACGAGTTAATAAGAGAATATAGGCGATCGCACCTAAGCCATAACAAGCTAGACCCGCTAATAATTCAGGGGTTAAGATAATATTCAAAATATGACTGATAGCATTATCAGCATTAACCTTGCCCAATTTTGTCGCCCCAAGCTTGAGCAAAAATTGTCCCACAGCACTGGTTAAGACCGAAATTAACAACAGACAAAACTCTTGATAAGTCAAAGTTGCCTTCTCCTGCCCACAGATACAACCTACTAATTTACAGCAAGCTTTACTTTAACGCTAGTTTTTCAATGTCCTAACTTATTTGTGCAAAATATGACTACAGAGATTAATGGCCTAGGGGTCAACGGCTGTATAGTGCTTCTTTGTGTCCCATTCTACCGCATAAATGTATCAGGAACGATATTAAAACCATGAATTTTCTTTAAAAACCTAGTAGGGGTCAACGGCCGTTGACCCCTACGGGTGGGTTTATATAAAATAAGTGGGCATCATAAAATAAGTGGGCATCATAAAATAAGGGGCGGGTTTATTTAACTTTTTTGTGAGTATCATGGACTTATGTAAAAAACCCGCCCCTACGGAAACCTGCCCCTACGAAAACTCGCCCCTATCACTTATTAATTAACACCTATTCAAGCTTAACTAATACTCTTTCTCTCACTCGTTTAACCGGATAACTTTCTAGAAATATTTCTGGTGCAGTTAAACATTCTCCCGTTTCTAAATGATACTTAAACCCGTGATGAAGACAGGTCAAAATTCCCTTTTCTACGTCTCCTGTATCTAAGGGCATCGCTAAGTGCATACAACTATTACGATATCCTTTAATTATCTCATTATTTCTTACTAAAATCAACTTTAATCCTTCAATTTCTAAGGGCAAAATTCCCCCATTAGGAATCTCATCAACATTGGCTAAGGCTATCCAACCTGCATCTTCTGATGCAGCAAAAGGACTCTCAATATTACCTTGATTTTTATTATTATTTTTGGTATTAATAGAGATAACTTTGGTTATTTCAGGACAATAAGTTTTAATTGCTTCTTCTACTCCTTGTTTCATGGTTAAGGTAGAAGCAGGACAATTACTACAGGTTCCTAGTAATTGCACTTCTACTGTATCAGGCAGTTTAATATTCACTAATTCTACATCCCCATTATGGCTTTTTAAACCTGGTCTAATGCTTTCTAATGCTTGGTGAATTCGTTGTTCTAAAGGAGGTTTTGGGGGTTTAATTAATTCATGATAACATAATAATCCATATACTATTTCATCTTCAACAGCATGACGTAATGCGGATAAAGATTCTTGTTTTACACTCCGAATAAGACGGGTTAATGCTTCTTTATGTAAAGCTTCAACGGCTTGTTTTAATCCCTCTACAACTACTTGTTGATTTTTATCCCATTGACTGATAATTTCTTCATATTTATTAATTTGTTGAACTAATTCTTCTAAGGTTTTAATAGTATCTGAAGATGGAATATTTTGGGTCATAATTATCCTGTCTTTGACTATGATTTATTTTTATTGAGTGTTTTGGGATGTTCAATTTATCAGGGTTATTTCCTTCTGGATAAATATCCATTTCGTCGGGGCGGGTTTTCGTAGGGGCGGGTTTTTTACATAAGTCCATGATACTCACAAAAAAGTCAAATAAACCCGCCCCTTATTTTATGATACTCACAAAAAAGTCAGATAAACCCCTCCTAATTAAACTCAGAATGAAACTGTCAATTTATGAATTGACCCTAAATATTGTTTTACTTCATCTTGATGTCTTTGAGCAAAAATGGCATTGCCATACCCGTCAATAAACTAGAAATGCCAATGACAATGGCTAGGTTGAGTCCTGTTTTTTCTAATCCCAATAACAACAGTAAACCGATAATTACTCCAAAAGTAACCTGTCGATAAAAATAACCAGGGTTACGTAATAATTTACCCTTAAAAAACAATTTCAGGGAATACCAACCTACTTCTAACATGGTCTATTTCTCCTAGACTAATTTTAATATAACTAAACCAATCATCGCCACAGGAATCACTCCAGCAGGGCCAAATAATCCCCCTAATAAAGCAGCTAATTCATAGCCTAAATCTTTCCCTGCTAATAATATTCCGCCGATGGCTCCTCCAATCATTGAAATAATCGCCGCGATCGCTAACCAAAATATACCCGTTAACCAGGTAATTTCTCCTATCATTAGATTATGTAAAAAATCGTGCATAATAGCATTGCTACTCAAATTTCCTAAGATTTCAGTCATTGAATTTTCTCTCCTACAAACAGTAAATTGTTCGTGATTAATTGTTAATTGTTAATTGTATTTGTAATTCTTTTTCCACTTCTTGCATTGCTTGCTTAACAATTTCTGCTTGTTCCCATTGTTCATATTCCCTAAACATAGCATAAGCTTCTTGATAGTAAGTTTTGGCTTTCATTAAATTCTTAAGATTGCCTTTTGCGGGATACTCAATATCATCAGGTAAGTTAAATAACACATTGGCTTTATTAGAAATGGTGTTAGCATACTCAATAGGAGTATCTTGAGCGGTACGCACTTTTAATGCTTCATTATAAGCAGCTAACGCTTTTAAATTATTCTCAATAGGATGAACAGTGGGAAGGTATTGTAAAGCATTAGCCAAGTTATTGTTTAACATCGCATATTCGCTAGGATAATCAATTAAAGTGACCCATTTTAAGGCTTCTTCAAAAGATTGTACTGCCATTGCTTGTCGCATTCCTTCCCCTTCTGCTGCTAGAGGTAAAGATAAATAAGCGATCGCAATATTATTCTGAATAATAGCAAATTCTTGGGGATAATTTTGTCCATTAAAGACTCTCGCGGCCCTTTGATAAGCTTGTATGGCATTCTTGAGAGTGGCTTTGTGAAACGGAACTAATGCTTGAATTACTACCCCTAAATTCATCTGTGTTTCGGCAATTTCTTCGGGGGCAGCGTGTTCTTGTAAAATAGGAAGGGCTGCATCATAAGCCGCTTTAGCTTCTAATAAAAATTCTGGCCCCTCTGCTGGCATAATTCTTAAGGCTGTCCCCATTCCGGTTAATCCTCTCGCTCTTAATAAAGGATGTTCCGCAGGACATAATTCAATAGCTCGACAATAAAGAAAGATTGCGTCTTCAATTTGTTGGGGACTTCTAGGCTTACTTTGTAATCCGGCTGCCATTTCGATGAGCATTTCGATTTTTTCTGGCAGGGTTGCCATATCGGATTCTATTGCCTCTAAGGCGGCTTTAACAGTTGAATCGGTTAGGCTTGCACTCACAGCTTTAATGTCTCCCATAGTTGAAAGGTTGAGAATTCTCTCATTAATTTCAAGGATAATTTATCATTTCATTAAAAAGAAATTTTACTCGGTTTTTCTTCACTAACTTTATCTGTTGACAATATTATGAGTTCCTAAAATATTTACTTTTTATTCACAATTAATGCTGAACACCACCTTTATCCTATTCAACCAATAGGTCTGGATTTTCTGCCCTTTTCTTTGCCTTTTTTTAAGGTTTATTCCCTCCAGTAATTCTATTTCTGTTAACTTGATAATTTTTATTAGTTCTGTTCTAACTGCTATATTGACTATTTTGTCAATCCCTAGCTTCAATAAACTTTACAGCATTTAATACATTTGCTCAAATAAAAGTCAGTTTAAGTCATTCAATGAGGGTAATAGGGTCTAATGAGGGGTAAGCTTAACGAAATATAGGGCTTAAATGCTTATAATTTGGTTTTTGACATACGTGCTGTAGATCTTTATTTCATTATAACAGCCTCAATGCCAGTAATTTCGTTGCTTATTGAAAGTTATTCTCAGACATTTCGTTATGTAAAGAGAATTGATTGATTTAATGTTGTAAAGATTTACTCTGATTAGATAATATATTCTTATATGAATAAAGCGATCGCCCATAGCATAGTATTTCTATGGATGATAATATTAATAATGGGTAGGGGTCGTTTCAGTTATCAGTTATCAGTTATCAGTTATCAGTTACTATCGCAAACAAGTCGATAGCTTGAAGCAACGAATATTTTTATTTCTATCCCCTTGCTCATAGGAGGCTTGAAACCTCTTTTTTGGTCAACGGCCGTTGACCCTTACGGATATAAGGATAATATTAGAAACCCAACATCATAAAACAAAGAAAATATCTGTTATTTTTAATACAGAAAACATAAATAAAGACTGACACAAAGCCCCTAAATATTACCTTTAAATCTAAAGGTTTAATATTGTTGAAATTATTATTAAATGAATCTTAAACAATTCAAGAATTTAAGAGAGTTTACTGCATAATGTCAGAAAAACCTAAAGCAGAGATAGTCTTATGGCTAATGTTCTTTGGCTGCAAGGTGGAGCTTGTTCAGGCAACACCATCTCATTTCTTAATGCAGAAGAACCCACCGTTGTCGATTTAATTACAGACTTTGGGATTAATATTTTATGGCATCCTTCCCTTGGTTTGGAATTAGGAGATGACTTACAACAACTCTTAAAAGATTGTGTTAGTGGCAAAATTCCGGTAGATATTCTCGTTTTTGAGGGAAGTGTGGTTAATGCCCCCAAAGGAAGCGGAGAATGGAACCGTTTTGCTGGTCGTCCCATGAAAGATTGGTTAGCAGACCTATCTAAAGTCGCGGGGTTTGTGGTTGCGGTAGGAGACTGTGCCACGTATGGTGGTATTCCTGCGATGGAACCAAACCCTAGTGACTCCATTGGACTACAATTTCTCAAACGCAAAGAAGGGGGATTTTTGGGAACGGATTATCGTTCTCAAGCAGGTTTACCTGTGATTAATATCCCTGGTTGTCCTGCTCATCCTGACTGGATTAGTCAAATATTAGTGGCAGTTGCTACTGGAAGGGTAGGAGATATAACCTTAGACGAGTTTCATCGTCCGCAAACCTTCTTCCGCAGCTTTACCCAAACAGGTTGCACCCGCAATATTCACTTTGCTTATAAAGCAACCACCCAAGACTTTGGACAGCGTACCGGATGTCTCTTTTATGATATGGGCTGTCGTGGCCCCATGACTCATTCTTCCTGTAACCGTATTTTATGGAATAGGGTATCTTCTAAAACCCGTGCAGGAATGCCCTGTTTAGGGTGTACCGAACCAGAATTTCCATTTTATGATCTAAAACCAGGAACTGTTTTTAAAACCCAAACTGTCATGGGTGTTCCGAAAGATTTACCCCCAGGAATGAACAAAAAAGACTATGCTTTGATGACAGTTGTTGCTAAAGATGCCAGTCCATCTTGGGCCAACGAGGACTTTTTTACCGTGTAACCATCTGTAGGGACAGGTTTTTTGTAGGATCGGGTTTTTTGTAGGGGCGATTTTTTTTGTAGGGGCGGGTTTTTTACATAAGTCCATGATACTCACAAAAAAGTCAAATAAACCCGCCCCGACCCTACCTGATACTCACAAAAAAGTCAAATAAACCCGCCCCGACCCTACCTGATACTCACAAAAAAGTCAAATAAACCCGCCCCGACCCTACCTGATACTCACAAATGAGTCAAATAAACCCACCCCGACCCTACCTGATACTCACAAATGAGTCAAATAAACCCACCCCGACCCTACCTGATACTCACAAAAAAGTCAAATAAACCCACCCCTACATAATGTTTTATTCTAATCAAGATATTAGGTAAAACCGTCCGCACAATTAGAACATTTCACCATTTTTGAGAGGAAAAATATGCCAATTAAAACATTAGAAATCTCTCCAGTTGGGAGAGTAGAAGGAGACTTAGACGTTAGAGTCGATATTGAAGATGGTTATGTAGTTAATGCTTGGACAAAAGCTGAATTATTTCGCGGTTTTGAAGTAATTTTAAAAGGAAAAGACCCCCAAGCAGGACTCATTGTTACTCCCCGTATTTGTGGTATTTGTGGTGCATCTCACCTTAGTTGTGCTTCTTGGGCCTTAGATACAGCTTGGGGAACCGAAGTTCCTCGTAATGCTATTTTAGCGAGAAATTTAGGACAATTAGTCGAAAGTATTCAAAGTCATCCCAGACATTTTTATGCCTTATATGCTATTGACTTAACCAATAAAAAATACAAAAATAGCCCCTTTTACGAAGAAGCTTGTAAACGGTTTAGCGCGTTTAGGGGGACATCTTACGAAATAGCCATTACTACCTCAGCAAAACCCGTTGAACTGTATGCTTTATTTGGGGGACAATGGCCCCATTCTAGTTATATGGTTCCTGGTGGTGTCATGTGCGCCCCTACTCTAACCGATGTTACACGGGGTTGGGGTATTATGGAATATTTTCGGACTAATTGGCTAGAACCAGTCTGGTTAGGGTGTTCTTTAGAACGTTACGAACAAATTCAAACCTATGACGATTTTATGGCCTGGTTAGAAGAAAGTCCTAATCATGCTAACTCAGATCTAGGATTTTATTGGCGTATGGGGTTAGATATTGGCTTAGATAAATATGGGGCCGGACCAGGTAAATTTTTAACCTGGGGTTATCTTCCCCATGAAGATAAATATCAAAAACCCACCATAGAAGGGCGTAATGCTGCCGTTATTATGAAAGGGGGTGTCTATGATAGCTTGACTGATACTCACCATATGGTAGACCATACCTTCGCTCGTGAGAATACCAGTCATGGTTGGTATGAAGAAGGAACGGCAGATGTTCATCCCTTTGATCGTAACACTAGACCCAAAGAAAATAATGCAGGAGACTATGACGATAAATATTCCTGGGCCACTGCGGTAAGTCATAAAGATTTAGGCCGTATGGAAGTAGGTTCTCTTGCGCGTCAATTAGTGGCCGGGGGTAAACATGGAGAAAGCTGGCAACATTATGACGGCTTAGTGTTAGATATGTTTAAAAAGATGGGTGGCCCCAGTATTCATTTACGGGAATTTGCCCGGATGCACGAATCCGTTAAGATGTATCGAGAAGTAGAACGATGTCTGCGAGAATTTAAGTTAAATGACCCCTGGTACATTAAACCCCAAGAAAAAGATGGCCGGGGTTGGGGTGGTACCGAAGCGAGTCGTGGGGCCTTGTGTCACTGGGTCGAAGTAGAAGGGGGTAAAATCAAGAATTATCAAGTTATTGCCCCGACGACTTGGAATGTGGGGCCAAGGGATGGTACACATACCAGAGGGCCCATTGAAGAAGCTTTAGTAGGTATTCCTATTGAAGACCCCACCAACCCCGTAGAAGTGGGTCATGTGGCCCGTTCTTTTGATTCTTGTTTAGTGTGTACGGTTCATGCTCATGATGCTAAGACAGGGGAAGAATTAGCCAGGTTCCGTACTAATTAATTGTTTATTGCGGTTTTAATGTAGGGGTCAACGGCCGTTGACCCCTACAATATTTATTATTAGTTCTAAACTCAAAAGATAGTGAATGAAACAAGCATTTCAGACGAAGCATTAGTCATTCGAGGAGGTCGTAACCGTCCAGAAGATATTAGACGAGGTATCGGAACTCACCCTTGTGGAATTACTGGCATTTCAGTGGAAAGTGGAGTAGGCTTAAAGGTGGAACAATTGGCTAAAAACATCCCTCATGGTCAAATTGGTATCACAACAGTTAGGGAGAAATTGTTAGCGAGATCGCAGGAGGACTCAACTTCAAAAGAAAAAAACTTCTTGCCTTATTGGAACGAGTTATGTCAGGAACTATCGGAACAATTGTTGTCGCTCACAAAGACAGATTGGCAAGATTTGGGTTCGATTGGCTTAACTGGTTCTGTCAGCAATTTGACTGTACAATCGTGGTTCTCAACGAGACAAACCTTTCTCCAGAAGCAGAAATGGTTGAAGACATCCTTGCTATCCTCCACTGCTTCTCAAGCAGATTGTATGGACTCAGAAAATATAAAACTCAGATCAAGAAAGATCAAGATTTACCCCACTCCAGAACTCAAAATAATGTGGAATAAATGGGCAGCTGCTTGTCGATATTGTTTCAATCAAGCTATTGCTTATCAGAAAAAAAACGGCAGGATGGGTAAAACTAAATTAAGGAATATTATCATGCAGTCAAACCTACCTGAGTGGGTAAAAGAAACACCATGTCATATAAGACAGAATGCTATTTTTGATGCTCACCAGGCTTACACCGCGAGTAAAGATTGTAAGTTTAGAAATTGCCATGCCCCTCGACAAACTATTAAGTTTAATAACAGTAATTTTGCTCAGGGAAAATGGTATCCGAACGTAACAAAAGGGTTAGAGTTTGAATCGTCGGAACCTATCCCCTTAAAAAATGCTTACGCAACCCAGTTAATCAAAAGTAAGTCGGGTGAATGGTTTGCCGTCTTTTTAAACTCCGTTGAGCAAGCCGAAAACTCAAACAATAATATAATTAGTTTAGATCCTGGTGTTAGAACATTTTTAACTGGGTTTGATGGGCAACGGTTTATTGAGATTGGGCAAAAGGATATTGGGAAAATCAATCGACTCTGTTCTTACCTAGATGATTTAATGAGGTTCGTCAAATGGGTGGTGATGTTATTCGTACCTCTGGAAGAAGCAATAATCATGCAACGCTAACAGGTTTAACCCCCGAACAAATTAGTTATTTGTTGACACCAACGATTCCTAATCCAACTAAAAATAATTAAGGACTAAAATAATGATGAATAAATTAAGAGTCTTTGCTGATTTTCATAATGCTGATGCTCAAGGTCGTTTACGGTTAAATTGTACGGGAACTCTTGAGGATTTAAGCTGTCAAAATATTTGTCTAAAAAAGGGACAAGAATTAACTTTGTATAGTGAAGAATTAGAAGTTGATGGTATAGTCCAATATTCCTCACAAGAAAATCTTTGGGTTGCTGTGATTGATTGGGATAAAATTAGAGAAATTGGTGATCTGAATGTTAAAGAAAGTACCGCAATATCCATTGCTTAAATTTTATTACCTACTTATACACTATTATTTTTATGTCTAAGACGCTTTACGATCAAGATTTTCAAATATGGCTACAACAAACTATTTGTCACTTACAGAAGGGCGAATTTTCTGCTTTAGATATTGATAACTTAATTGAGGAATTAACCGAGTTGGGAAAATCAGAAAAAAGAACGTTAGAAAGTAATTTGATGATTCTTTTAGCTCATTTACTCAAATTAAAAGTACAACATCATGCACCCCCATCAATGAAAGATAGCTGGTATCGTTCTGTTATCGAACATCGTCAGCGAGTTCACAAAAATTTAAGGGATACTCCTTCTCTTAAATCTTATCTAGAAACTGCTATTAAAGAAGCTTACTCCGATGCTCGTAAAATAGCAATTAAGGAAGGAAAATTAGCTCAATTTGGTGTTCGTATTCCCCAAGAAAGTAAGTATCCTAAAAGTTGTCCTTTTTTGAAAGAGCAGATATTAGATGAGGATTTTTATGGTAATGGATGAGAAGAAATAGTCAAAAAAATGATTTATATTAATAACGATACCATATCCATAGGCTGCTGCTAAGTCAAAAACAGTAGAGTCAGGTTGATAGTAAACTAAGTTTTGGGGACGATGAAGAGTAGACTCTAAAGCACCTTCATCAAGTATATTAGAATGTCCTCCATAATCTCTAATAATGGCATTGTGTAAAGTTACAACTTCTAATTGTGTAAGCCATTGATAATAAGAAGTCATTGATCAGATAAAGCTTTTAATGTGTTATGGTAAAGTTCCTTGACTTTTTGATAAGCTTCCATCGTAGCAGCTAAATCAGAATTATAAGGAGATAAAACAATTCGACCATCAGCTTCTTTTCTTATTAAAACTTCATCACCTGATTTAACACCAAGATGTTTTAAGTATTCTTCAGGAAATGTTATACCAACACCATTATCAATGATTTTAAGTTTAAGGGTAGTCATCAGTTTCTTGGTTAAGTCATGACACTATTATAATATCCATGGTTAAGTGTAATAGGAATTGTTAAGACGAAAAAAATAGGAGTCAAGGATAAATTCCCTGACTCCCTAAAAATTAAGGTATTTATTGGTTAACTAAAAGGAAACCTAACCTTCTCGACGGGTACTCAAGTCACCCACTTTAGCAAACAAACCAAACTCGACTTGTTCTTCGAGATCAGGGTCAATACCCGCAAATACATCTCGGTACAGAGTACGAGAACCATGCCAAATATGACCAAAGAAGAACAACAGAGCAAAGACAGCGTGTCCAAAAGTGAACCAACCTCTGGGACTGGTACGGAATACCCCATCAGAACCCAAAGTTTCGCGGTCAAATTCAAAAGCTTCACCTAACTGAGCTTGACGAGCGAATTTCTTCACATCAGCAGGGTTAGAAAAGACTTGACCATCTAACGCACCACCGTAGAAACTAACAGTTATACCCGTTTGTTCCACACTGAGT
The DNA here is from genome assembly GCF_003864295.1 of Aphanothece sacrum FPU1. Taxonomy (NCBI): domain Bacteria; kingdom Bacillati; phylum Cyanobacteriota; class Cyanophyceae; order Chroococcales; family Aphanothecaceae; genus Aphanothece; species Aphanothece sacrum. Next base: position 368,121 of record NZ_BDQK01000001.1, read on the forward strand.
TTAGACTCTGCCCGACGGAAAGGAATATCCGCACGAACAACACCTTCAGCATCAGTCATAACAATGGGGAAAGTTTCAAAGAAGTTAGGCATCCGACGAACGTTTAATACCCGACCTTCTTTGTCCTTAAAGACCGCATGACCTAACCAACTTTGGGCGATACCATCACCACTGACCATGGAACCAGTACGGAATAAACCGCCTTTAGCGGGGCTATTACCCACATAGTCATAAAACGCCAATTTTTCAGGAATTTTTGACCAAGCTTCAGTTAAGCTGTCTCCAGCCGCTACATTCGCTTCTACCCGACGAGCAATTTCTTGTTGGAAGAAACCATTATCCCATTGATAACGGGTCGGCCCAAATAACTCAACAGGAGTGGTCGCATTGCCATACCACATGGTTCCAGCTACCACGAAAGCAGCGAAGAATACAGCCGCAATACTGCTAGAGAGAACGGTTTCAATATTCCCCATTCTCAAAGCTTTGTAAAGGCGTTCGGGAGGCCGTACCGTTAAGTGGAATAACCCCGCAATAATGCCCACAATACCAGCCGCAATGTGGTGAGCCACTACACCACCTGGATTAAAGGGGTTAAACCCGGCTGGCCCCCATTCAGGTGCCACAGGTTGAACATGGCCAGTCAAACTATAGGGGTCAGATACCCACATTCCAGGCCCCCACAATCCGGTGAGGTGAAATGCGCCAAACCCAAAGCAGAGTAGACCAGATAAGAACAAGTGAATCCCGAACATTTTTGGTAAGTCGAGAGCGGGTTCTCCTGTACGAGCATCAACAAATAGCTCTAAGTCCCAGAAAACCCAATGCCAAACGGCAGCTAAGAAGAGTAAACCAGATAGGACAATATGAGCGGCAGCAACCCCTTCAAATGACCAATAACCAGGATTTAACCCAGTTTCTCCGGTGACACTCCAACCACCCCAAGAACTAGTGACTCCTAAACGGGCCATGAAGGGAAGTACAAACATCCCTTGTCGCCACATAGGGTTAAGAACGGGATCACTAGGATCAAAAATAGCTAGCTCATACAGAGCCATAGAACCTGCCCAACCTGCTACTAGAGCAGTGTGCATCAGGTGAACTGATATTAAACGTCCTGGGTCATTCAGAACGACTGTGTGAACTCGATACCAAGGTAGTCCCATTGACTACACCCCTCCTATTGACAATATGTATACTTTGACGCTTTTTTCTTAATTTGTCTTGGCTTATTTATGATACTCTAGCCGCGATCGCTTATAAATGGGCGTTCAAGGTTAAGAGTAAGCTAACCACCATTATCTGTGTAGATGAAACCTTCTGTAAAGTAAAAACCCCTGGTGGGAGTCAGGGGTTTCTTTAGGAGGGTGTTAGAAAACTAGATGATCTCTTAGCCGTTGAAAAGGTTTTGTAAGTTTTTTTGTTCTATATTTTGTACTTTCAAAAAGTGGCATTAAATACTACAAATTGATCTAATTATATTTATTTAGCCAATTTTTGGGAATACCCTCTTCAAAAGAAGTTTCTCTAATAAGACTACTTTATCCGATATCCAAAATAATAATATTGTTATCAGTAGAAATAAGGGAATCCTTACTAGATGTGGCAGATTTAGTTGACGATTAATAACGAAGAAAAATAACCCGTAAACAACGCGGTGAAGCAAATAAGCTGCATAGGATAAATTAGATAAATACACAACTAACGATTTCTGTTGTTTAATCCATTGAGAAATCAGAAAAACTCCTAAAGTTAATAGGGTGGTGAAAAGAAATGAGTGGATGAAAAAATAAATGACATTAATGACATCTATCAATTTCAGATGAAGACTATGAGGAAATGTGAGTTGATCTTGGGTTTGCAAAAATAAAGAGAAAATAGTTATTAACAATAAATTTAAAAGTATGGCTGGTTTTAAATATATTTGTTTTCTATTAAAAAACTCTGCAAATCCAGCTACGATGGAACCAAAAACAAAAATTGGATAGTAAAAAATTAAACGTAAATCAATTAATTCAATATCATTAATTTCAAAAATAAACTTGATAAAAACGAGTAATAAAAAAATAAATAAATTAGCAATTATAAATTTCCTAATAGGTAAAGCTGCCGTTATGAGAAAAAGAAGATAGAAAGGAACAATCATCCCTATAAACCAGATAGTCATCATCTGTGGTATCTTAGGGTAAAAAATAACTTGTAAACAAAGTAGATGACCAATAATGGCTCGTACTATGGGTTGTAAATCAAAAGGCTGATAAATTTTAAGAAAATTAAATATTAGAAAATATAGAATAATAGAAAGTAAATAAAGAGGATAGATCCGAAGCAATCTTTTTTTTAAGAAATCTAAAGGATTAAAATTAGTCAAGCCTTTACTTAATACCGAAGTATATAAGCCAAAACCAGACAGAAAAACAAATATTGAAAGCCCAATCAAAGCAGTATTATTAAAGATAACATTAAGATAGAGATTCAGGGGAACATAAGCAAAAAAATGAGTATAAAGTATCATGAACAATGCCATGACTCTTAATGCATCAAATTCAATAATTCTTGATAGTTTCAACAAAGATTGATCGTTACTTTTAATCATATTCTTACTGACTTTTTTTATTTTATCTACTGAAAACAAGCAGTAGGGTTACGAAGTCCACTTAAAAAAGCTTTTGCCCTTTGTTTAGAGGTTCCGTGATGACTTGGATCTTCATAGTGATTATCCCCTGTCATCGTCGCCATAATTACTCCTTCTTCGATATCCCCTGGTTCGAGAAGTCCTAACTGCTTGGTCGCAGAAAAGAACACACCGGCCAAACAATCAGCTTGCAATTCTAATACTACCACCGGAAGATTTTTGTCGAGCATTCCTAAATGTCGTTGCACAGAATGACCGTATTCATGGGCTAGAGAAAAATAAGCCGCAGAATCTCCGATACGGGATGCTAATTTGTTCATCTGTGTCATGTTAAGATGGATGGTGTTAGTCTGGCTACAATAATGAGCGATCATTGCCAAGCCGCAAGGAGTCATTTCTGCCCCTTTATGGGTATGGACAACGGGGTAAGTATACTTAACCCCTAACCGTTGCAGAAACCCTCCCCAAAACGCATCTAGTCCTTGACTCATCAATGATAAAGTAGGCGCGTCCCATGCAGCTTGAACAGGGTTTAAAGGAAATAATCCAAGCAATACTGAAATAAATCCGGCAGTAATTGTGTGTCTCATTTTGTTCACTATTTCCCATTTTTCTCCTGAAAAAATGCCCTGATCGTAGATAATGGGCCAAGTAGGAGTTAAAAAGGTATGATTTAGGCTATTTTCTTGATCCTAGTTCAAGCTTAAAATTTTGCCATAAATTAAACCTTAACTCTGACAATCTTCACATAATCCTTGAACCGTAACTTCATAACTTTCTGCTTTTAAGCGTGAGGGAAGGGAACGTAGGTTAATCTCCTCAAAAGCATCCCATTCAATATCCTCTATCTTGCCACAGTGACGACAACGAAAATGATGATGAGGACAAACATTCGCGTCATAGCGAGAGACCTTTTCTTCTAATAACACTTCTCGAATTAACCCAGACTCACGAAGGGTCTGTAAAGCACTGTAAACGGTCGCTTGAGAAGAAGTTGGAGTATTTTCGTTGAGAGTGGTCAAAATTTGCTCAGCAGTGGGATGATCCCGACGTGATAGCAAATTTGAGTACACCGCAAATCTTTGAGGTGTTACCCTTAACCCTTTCTCCTTAAGACGTTTGACAATTTTTCTGGCTGGCTCATCCATATCTTTAAATATAACTTAAAATTTTATCGCTGCTTACTCTATAATAACAATTATTTTTTTATTATTTAACCAACTTCGTAATGAATCTCAATAATAAGTATTTATTACTATTGACTTATTTTTAAATAAGAACTATTCTAACTTAAGTGGCGAAAGCCCAAATAAAGATGAAGTTCATACTATTAATGTGAGGTAAACATGGCTGTAATCGATCGCGTACCTGATGTAGTATTTAAGACCCGTGTTCGTGATGAGTCTGTTGGTGGGTCTAACCCTTATCGTTGGCAAGATCTGACCACTCAAGAGATTTTTGGCGGCAAAAAAGTAATTGTGTTCTCTCTCCCTGGAGCTTTCACTCCTACCTGTTCTTCTAATCATTTACCTCGTTATGAAGAGTTATACGCAGAATTTCAATCTCTAGGGGTTGATAAAATCGTTTGTATCTCTGTTAATGATGCGTTTGTGATGTTTAAATGGGGTCAACAACAAGAAGCTAAAAATGTCTTTTTGTTACCCGATGGTGCTGGAGAATTTACCCGCAAAATGGGTATGTTAGTAGATAAATCTAACATTGGTTTTGGAATGCGTTCTTGGCGTTATTCCATGTTAGTTAATGATGGCAACATTGAAAAACTTTTTGTTGAACCTGGTTTTTCTGATAATTGTGCCACTGATCCCTTTGAAGTATCTGACGCTGATACTATGTTAGCTTATCTCAAAGGAACTCAACCTGGAGGGGTTTCTGCTCCTCGTTTAGCTTTTGTTGGTTAAATTAACAATCTTTGATTGAGATAGGAGGAAGGGAAAATCAAATCCCTTCCTTATTCATTTTTGTTCTAGATAAAGAAACTGGTGGCTCTCCCGTACCTGTGGTGATAAGTAAAGCTTATAATTCGTAGGGTGAGCAAATATGTCCTGACGCTATTGTACCCGCTTATCTAACCGCAGAAAATCGGCTAAAATATATAAATAACAGCCTACCCACACCATTAATAACATGACACCTTCATCCCTTGCTGTGAGAGAACTTCCCCTATTTCCCTTACCTGAAGTGGTTTTATTTCCTGGACGGCCCCTTCCCCTCCATATCTTTGAATTTCGTTATCGTATGATGATGAATACTATCTTGGAAGATGACCGCCGTTTTGGTATATTAATGGTAGATCCCGTTAACGGTGAAATTGCCAAGGTTGGCTGCTGTGCGGAAGTTATTCGCTTTCAACGTTTACCTGATGATCGCATGAAAATCCTCACTATGGGACAACAAAGATTTCGGGTACTTGACTACGTGCGCGAAAAGCCTTATAGAATAGGATTAGTCGAATGGATTGAAGATAAACCCCCAACTATTAATCTTCGTCCCTTAGCTCAAGAAGTCGAGCAACTATTACGAGATGTGGTTCATCTTTCGGCTAAGTTAACTGACCAAAAAATTGAATTACCCGAAGATTTACCCGAACTTGCAGTAGAATTATCCTATTGGGTGGCAGGAAATCTCTATGGAGTCGCACCAGAACAACAGTCTCTCTTAGAAATGCAAGATACTGTCGCTCGTTTACAACGGGAGGCAGAAATTTTGACTTCTACTCGTAACCATTTAGCTGCTCGTACCGCTCTTAAAGATGTCTTAAATTAAGCTAAAGTCGGTCAATATCCGCTTGTGTAAACGATACCACAGAGTAACTGCCAAATATTTTTAATACTTCTGTATAACCAGCTAATTCCTTTAAAGCGTCTGGAATACAGTCATTTTCTGTACTTCCTTCTAAATCAAGAAAAAAGAGATATTCTCCTAGTGATCGCTTAGTAGGACGAGATTCAATTCTACTTAAATTAATGTGTCTTCTAGCTAAGACCTCTAAGGGTTTGACTAGCACACCTGGCACATTTTCAGGTACACTAAACGCTAAAGAAACTCTACTTTGTCCCCTAGTTGTCGGAGTTCTTTCTAATACCCAAAATCGAGTACAATTATCGGGGTAGTCATTAATATGATTGGCCAAAATTGGCAAATCATACAACTTTGACGCACGAGGGGCCGCGATCGCACCAGAAGTTGGTTGTAGATTAATTTCTGAGAGTGCTTCTGTGGTAGAATTAGTAGGAATTAGGCTCACAGAAGGTAGATGTCGCTCTAACCAGCTTTGACATTGAGCCAAAGCTTGGGGATGGGAATAAACGGTTTTAATCCCTTCTAGAGAGCTTCCCCGTGACAATAAGGCATGGGAGATGGGTAAAACTAGCTCTTGTTGAATTTTGAGGTCATCTAACTGCCATAGGGTATCTAGGGTAGTCGCAACACTGCCCTCTGTGGAATTTTCAACTGGGACGACGGCCCTTTGGGTTTCTCCTTTAGCTACTGCAAACAAAGTTTGAGCAATGCTAGGACAAGGACATAATATGGATTTTTGTCCCTGTTGTTGTTCTAACCAATGAGCATAAGCGATCGCGGCTGTTTCTGCGTTGGTTCCCGTCGGGCCAAGGTGAGCTAAGGAAATCACCATAAACAATATTATAAACAGGATTTCTCATTATCCATCATATCAGTTAAATAGGCACATAAAATCAATTACACAAAACATTGTAGGGGCGGGTTTTTTACATAAATCAATGATTCTCACAAAAAAGTTCAATAAACCCGCCCTGGGTTTTTTACATAAATCAATGATTCTCACAAAAAAGTTCAATAAACCCGCCCTGGGTTTTTTACATAAATCAATGATTCTCACAAAAAAGTTCAATAAACCCGCCCTGGTTGTATAACTTGACAAATTATTGATAATAAAAAACATTAAAAAGCTTATTTTGTCAATATTTTGCTCATAAATCTTAATTTAAGGGCAAAAGCTTGGCCTAATTCCCCACAAAACGGTATGATCACCGAATCTACTATATCGATTCTTTAAGAATTGTGAAGTAAAATTAAATTAGAGACACAATTTGTAACAAGTTATCTATGGAAGTTTGTTTTACTGCCACTGAATCTATCTCATTAATGGTCGAAGATCCCCTAGTTTCTATTCAACATTATCTCAGACAACCGCAAAGATTAGTCAAAGCGATCGCCGATCCCCAATTAATGGAACAGTTGTCTGAATTGCAATTTCGTCTAAAGATGCGTCCTCTCAATTTTATGGACATTTATCACTTTCAACCCACAGTTATTTTAGGGGTTTGGACAGATGGAAAAGGGAGAGTTTATTTAAGATCCGAAGGCTGTGAAATACGTGGAATTGACTATATTAATAATCGATTTTCTTTAAAACTAAAAGGACAACTTATTCCCGAAGAAAGTCAAGGCAAAACTTACTTACAAGGAAAAGCAAATTTAGAAGTAAAAGTTTCCTTACCTCCTGTATTATGGTTAACCCCCAAACCCTTATTAGAAGTAACTGGAAATGGACTTTTAAAGAGTGTCTTAGTAAGAATAAAACAAAGATTAGTTACTCAACTTCTCCATGATTATCATCATTGGATGAATGAATATTACTTACAAGAAACTCCTTTTGAAAATCAACTAACTACCTCAATTAATTCTGTCCCCAGTTGATATAGAACAAGGACGAAAAGAAAGACGATGATGCCAAGAGGGGCCATATTTTTGTAAAGCTAAACGATGTTTTTGGGTTCCATAACCCTTATTATTAGCCAGATCATACTGAGGGTATTTACTATCTAAACGAACCATTAAATCATCTCGCCAAACTTTAGCAATAATACTGGCCGCCGCAATAATAGCAAAGCGGCGATCGCCACCAATAATTGTTTTTTGAACAACAGTAACATCAGGAATTTTTTGATTACCATCCACTAAACAAAGTTCTGGTTTAACTATTAGCTTGTTTATCCCTCTTTTCATGGCTAATAGAGTAGCTTGTAAAATATTAATGCGATCAATTTCCTTAACAGAAGCATAGCTAATTTGATAAGTGTTAGCTAATATTTTGATTTTTTCTGATAATTCTTTGCGTTTTTTTGGGGATAATTGTTTACTATCCTTGACCCCTATTTCTATCAAATTATCCAACTGAGAAACAGGCATTACCACCACACCAACGACTACAGGGCCAAATAATGCACCTCGTCCTACTTCATCAACTCCAGCAATTAAGTCCTCCGGATCAAAGATATTTTCCCTGATTTGAGCATCAGTTGTGATCAGCATTAACTAATAATATACCATTCCTTCAATCACGTCAAATCGATTAAAATATAGACGATTTTCCTTATATTTATCGTCTAAAGAACAGCTTAACCAAATCGCTTTTCCCAAAGCCACATAAGGAGTTGAGTAAAATTCATCTACATCATGTAATCTGATGTAAATATTAGGTTGATCGCTCCTCACCAAATTCCAATAATAAACCATAAAGTTGAATTCCGATGATTGAGGCTATTGAATCAAGTTGCCAGTTAGTAGTCAAAAAAGTTATATTAATTGACTAACTATCCGAGTATAGAATCTCTGTGGATTTTCGGAGGCAAAATGCTCAAATTTGTAATAGATCTTTGGGAAATTTTTTAAACTGTAATCACTCGTTAAGAAATCTCTAATCAGTCAATTATGGTTTATTTAGAGCTTTTTACTGTCTGATGCACGAATTATCTCTCAATTATCCTTTTGTGTTAAATCAAAAACCTTAAAATTTAGTATTATATTGTTACAAAATAGTGGGGTGGGCAATGCCCACCTACCGTTATTTTCAGGTTCCCGCAGCAGAAGAACGACGACGACGACGACGAATAATAGGACGTTCAGTTTCACTTTCCATCCCAGCAGAAGGGATAAAATTATCTTCAGCTCGTTCCTCATCTAATTCTATATCTGATTCTAGAGATTCAGGTATGATCATCGGTTCTGGCACGACTTGCGCCACTTCCTCTGGTATTTCTAACTCTACTTCTACATCTTCTTTTTGTCTAGACTCGACAGACTTAATTGAAACAAAAACCGATTTAGGGTCTTTAAATTCTCGTTCCACCCGCACTAAAGGAGAAATACCCATTAACGCATACACATCTTGTTCTAGGGGAGTCATTTCCACCGAAACTCTTTCTATTGGCACTTCTTCCCGACGGATATGACGTTGTATACGCTCTTTCTTCGGTTCTATCTCTGGTTCTGGCTCATACTCGATTTCTTTAACCCCCAAAGGTGTAATAACTTTTTGGATAGGTTCTTCTTTAATTACCGGCCCCGGTGGTTGACGACGACGACGACGACGATTATTCGCCGCCATACTTTGTTCTTGATAACTCGGATGGTTCAGTAAATCTAATTGACGGGGAGTATCATTAAAATCATCGTCATAGACAGATTCTCCAAAGGGTTCACCGAGATCGATGGGTTTCTCCATGGGTTTAGAAATAGCCACAGGAGGAGTAGTAGCAGTGGCTTCTAGGGCGATTAACTCAGTTTCTCCAGGAAGATGAACTAAATGGCCCAACCCCCCACAAGTGGGACAAGCTTGACCAAATAATTCGTAAATATTTTTCCCTTGACGCTTGCGAGTCAGTTCTACTAAACCTAACTCAGACAATTGAGCGATTTGCGGTCTAGCTTTGTCAGCTTTGAGAGTTTGATTAAAATGTTCTAAGAGTTTGAGTTGATCGCGCCTGGTGTCCATATCAATAAAATCCACAATGACCACCCCACCAATGTTGCGTAAACGCAGTTGACGGGCGATTTCTGTAGCTGCTTCACTATTTGTCCAAAGTACGGTTTCTCGCGCCGTTGCTGAACGGGTAAAGGAACCTGAGTTTACATCAACGACCGTTAATGCTTCAGTTGGTTCAATAATGATGTAACCGCCAGAGGGTAAATCTACTCTCGGTTTGAGGGCTTCTCGTACCGCCGCATTGACCCGGAAATAATCCAAAATAGACAAGGTTTCTCGATGATGGTCAATAAAGACCCCTTCAGGAGGTTTACCTCCACTCCAAGACATTATATGCTGTTTAACCCGTTTAACCGCCGCTTGAGAGTCTACTACAATGCGATTCACATCCCCACTGTACATATCCCGTAAGACTCGTTGAATGAAATCATCATCCCGGTTGAGCAAAGAGGGGGGACGAGTAGAGCTACCTTGTAGTTGAACAGACTCCCATTGTCGTTGGAGAAATTCTAAGTCCTCCATAATGGCTTCTTCGGCTTTACCTTCTGCTTCTGTTCGTACAAGTAAACCCATTCCGGCCGGTTTAATTAAGATAGCAAGGGCCCGTAAGCGACTTCGTTCATCTTCACTGCGAATGCGTCTCGAAAGATTAACCCCTTTACCATAGGGCATTAAGACTAAATAACGTCCAGGTAAGGTAATATTGCCGGTTAACCTCGGCCCCTTATTGCCTGTAGGTTCTTTCATTACTTGAACCAGGACTTTTTGTTGCGGGCTTAATAATTCAGTGATCGCTCCAGCCGTTTTTTTTAAGCGCAAGGGCCCCAAATCAGTGACATGAATAAATCCGTTACGTTCCGCATCTCCAATATTCACAAACGCTGCGTCAATACCTGGAATAACGTTTTCGACAACTCCTAAGTAAATATCGCTGACTTGTTGGTTCCCTGTCGCTACTACTAATTCTTGAATTTGATCTTCCCAGAAAACAGCAGCAATGTGGTGTTGCTCTGCGATAATAATTTGCTTTGGCATTCAATTCCCTCAAAATTTTGTAACGGACGATGACACTTAACGAAATCTAGTGTCTGTCAATTGAATTAGGCAAAAACTGTCAAATTAATCAATCCTATTGACTTCAGGTCAATTCCCAATGAAAAGGTATTCCTACTCATCTTTATCCTGACATCCTAACCTGCTTTCGCTATTAGATTAAGCTGACCTATCCCGTCTGAGGAGATGTCTCGCTGGGAAAGGGTGTATCTCTACCCATGTCGAAAAACGAGAATAGTTATGGACTATACAACAAACCCCTCAGCTATAAAGTGTGCTAGAACTAGCTTTTATTTAAGATGTTTTTTAGACGGATAAGTTGAGAACAACAACCAAAAAAATACATAAAGGTTTTATTGGTTTTTTTGAGCGAGGTCACTAACTCACGCAAGTTAATTAAGTTGTGTTACTAAAACATCGCCCTAGCTAAATTAAGGGACATTAACCTTCTTTGGTGGCCACCATAAAGGGGGGAGGCACAACTTTAAATTGTTTTAACCTGAATATAAACTGAACGGCTCACTTCTGACAAGGGAGAAACTACGGAATTTTCGTCATTACCCTCCCTTGTCGCAAAGATTTGATGGTGGCAAGGGTTGATTGTGCCACTCGCTCAATGTCTTCTGATGTGGTAAATCGTCCTAACCCAAAACGCAAGGAAGCATAAGCTAGAGACTCATCATGTCCTAATGCAGTTAGAACGTGAGAGGGGGCAGTAACTGTTGATGAACAGGCTGACCCTGATGACAACGCCACGATTGATTGTAACCCTAATAACAGGGCTGAGCCGTCAACTCCGGCGACACTGATATTAAGATTACCAGCTAATCGTTGTGTTCCATGACCATTAAGATAAATGTCGTCTAGTTCTGATAATTGTTTCCACAGGCGATCGCGTAATTGTTCTTGTCGTTGTAACTCCCAGTCCATTTCTGCGATCGCTAGATCGACGGCTTTAGCAAACCCGACAATTTGGGGTGTATATAAGGTTCCTGATCGCATTCCTCTTTCTTGTCCTCCGCCGTGTAATTGAGCGGCTAAACGGACTCTAGGGTTACGACGACGAACATATAAGGCCCCGATCCCTTTCGGCCCATAAACTTTATGAGCAGTTAAGGATAGCAAATCTATGTTTAATCTTAGCACATCGAGGGGGATTTTGCCAAGAGCTTGCGCTCCATCACTATGAAATAATACGTTATGATTATGACAAATTTCTCCTATTTTTTCTAAGGGTTGAATGACTCCAATTTCGTTATTGGCGGCCATAACTGAGACTAAAATTGTGTTGGTACGAATAGTTTTTTCTAAGAGTTGTAAGTCAATTAATCCATCTTTTTTGACAGGTAAAAAAGTAATTTCAAATCCTAATGTTTCTAAATAATGGCAGGGGTCTAATACGGCTCGATGTTCTGTTTGAACGGTAATAATATGTTTACCTTGATGAAAATAAGTCTCTGCTACTCCTTTAATGGCTAAGTTATTTGCTTCAGTTGCCCCACTGGTAAAAACTATTTCTTCGGGGCTACAATTAATTGCATTAGCAATAGTTTCTCTAGCTTTTTTTATTCCTGCTTCTGCTTCCCATCCATACATATGAGTAATACTCGAAGCGTTGCCAAAGTATTCGGTAAAGTAGGGTAACATGGCAGATAGTACCCGTTCGTCCATTGGGGTTGTAGCGTGACAGTCTAAATAAATTGGTCGTTGAGACATAAGGGTTTTAGGTGTAGGGAAAAAATATACTCTTCCTTGGTTTCAACTTAAGGTAATATCCTTAATTAGTAATGAAATCGACAGGAAACAATTATAACATCTTCATCTGTAATACTATAAACTAAGCGATGTTCATCTGTAATACGTCGTGACCACAAACCTGATAACTCATATTTTAAAGCTTCTGGTTTTCCTAAACCAGAGAAGGGATCTCGTTGAATATCTTTGATTAGGGTAAGGATTTTAGCGTAAATTTTCTTATCTTCTACTGCCCATTTGTTAAACTCATCAAAACCTCGCGCTAAAAAGGCAATTTTTCTCATAATTTTGCAGGATCAACATAAATATAGTTCTGAGGTTGTTTTAGTTCTTCTAATGCTTCCATCAGATTATGGCGATTTGCTTCTGTGGACAATAAATATTCTGTTTCTTCTACTTCTTTTTGCGGTTGTTCATTAACTAATAAGATTGCTTCGACAATAGTTCCTTCAGGTAAATCTAAGGTAGGCAAATCAAGTTTACCGTTTTTAATTGTTACTTTGTATTTAAAAGCATTCATGATTTGAGTTAATATCTATGGATTCTTCTATTATACAATAGTAACTGACAAATAAACATTTAATTATTTTTAAGGTGATCGCTTGAATATTACCTGTTCCTATTTTCTAATCGACAAACAGTCATAATTCAAATCCTAATGCTTTCTTTTTCATTAACTGAAAAATGTTATAAAATCCATTAGCACGAGAAGGAGTCAAACTAACTTGTAAGCCAGTTTCTTCGATAAAATCAGGAGTAACCTGTAAAATTTCTTCAGTAGTTAAACCGTTTAATCCCTCAATTAATAAAGCAACTAAACCTTTAACTAATTGAGCATCTGAATCACCTTGATACCAAATTTTACCATCTTTTAATTCCGCAGTAATATATACTTGAGAGACACAACCTTGTACTTTATTTTCAGTAATTTTTCCCTCTTCTGGCATGGGGTCTAATTTTTTAGCATACCAAAGTAATTGTTCATACTTCTTTTTAGGGTCAGATCTTTTTTTGAATTTCTCAACAATTTGTTCTAGGTTGGCCGGTAATGTAGAGTTAGATGATGACATAATTCAGACTTTCACAAAAACTAATAACATCAAGAACTGATCAGACTAATCTTTGATTGACTAGCATAATCTATTCTTCTCACCTTATAATAATAGCAAAAAATCAACCGAATATCAAATATTAATTTGATTGATTATTTCTTATAAACATTAAAACATCATAAATTTATCAAGCTATTGTTAAATTAGAACATATCATTATCATAAAAATAAGAATATTGGCAATATATTGATTAATATTAGTAATAAATCAAACCTTCTGAATAAAAAGTCAACCAATGTAGAGGCTTAATTTTATTAAACCTTACTCACTGAATAACTATAATAACTGGAGAAAAAAATGAAATTTGTTGATGAATATAGAGATGGTAATCTAGCCCAACAATACGCCCAAAAAATCGCCCAAATTACCAGCCAACCTTGGAAGATCATGGAGATTTGTGGCGGACAGACCCATTCTATTGTTAAATATGGCATAGATGCCTTGTTACCCAAAGAAATCACTCTCATTCATGGTCCAGGTTGTCCCGTATGTGTCACTCCCATAGAATTAATAGATAGTGCCTTAAAAATTGCCAGTTTACCTAATGTTATTTTTTGTTCTTTTGGGGATATGTTAAGAGTACCTGGAAGCGAAAAAGATTTACTAACAATTAAAGCCGCAGGAGGAGATATTCGTATTGTTTATTCTCCCTTAGATAGCCTAAAAATTGCTCAAGAAAACCCCAATAAACAAGTAGTTTTCTTTGCCGTGGGATTTGAAACTACTGCACCGGCAACCGCTATGACAGTATATCAAGCGTCACAAGTAAACCTTGACAATTTTACCCTATTAGTATCTCACGTATTAGTTCCCCCGGCCATGGAAGCCATTTTATCAGCCCCCAACTGTCAAGTACAAGGATTTTTAGCGGCCGGTCATGTGTGTACCGTCATGGGCTACAGTGATTATGAACCCCTAGCCCAAAAATACAGTGTTCCCTTGATTGTGACAGGATTTGAACCCATTGACATTTTGCAAGGGATTTACCTGTGTCTGCAACAACTAGAATCAGGACAAACCACCTGCGAAAATCAATATATTCGCTCGGTACAACCTCAAGGAAATATATTAGCCCAACAACTAATACAAGATATTTTTGAAATTGTTCCCCGTACCTGGAGAGGCATTGGCGAGATTGAGAGAAGTGGATTAGGATTAGCCCCAAAATATGCAAAATATGATGCCATAGAAAGATTTAAAGAGGAATTAGCCCCCATGGCCCCCTCATCAGTCCCCGAAATATGTATCAGTGGAGAAATCATGCAAGGGTACAAAAAACCTCATGATTGTCCGGCTTTTGGTGGAGAGTGTACCCCAGAACATCCATTAGGGGCCCCTATGGTATCCTCTGAAGGAGCTTGTGCTGCTTACTATCGCTATCGCCATTATGAGGTTGGGGTTTAGGTGTTGGGTAAAATGCCCCAAAACCCTTAAGCTGAGAGCCTTCCGTACCCCCTACTCCCTACCCCCTAACCCCTTCTTCCTGAAAGCAAATGTTAAAAAGTATTAAGAAACAATAGCGAATGTCAACGCAATGCCTCAAAATAATTGGGTCAGGTTGCTAAACAACCCGTTAAGTTGAAGACACCCAATAGAACACCCTTTTGGTGTAAAATAACAACTTAACAGCATCTAAATTTCTTTTTTTGGGAGGAATCCATCAATGAGTATCGTCACGAAATCAATCGTGAATGCTGATGCGGAAGCTCGCTACCTCAGCCCCGGCGAACTTGATAGAATCAAAGCCTTCGTTACTGGCGGTTCTAGTCGTTTACGCATTGCTGAAACCCTAACTGGTGCGCGCGAAAGTATTGTTAAACAAGCTGGCGATCGCCTATTCCAGAAACGTCCTGATGTGGTTTCCCCTGGTGGAAATGCTTACGGCGAAGATATGACAGCGACTTGTCTACGGGATATGGATTACTACCTACGCCTTGTTACCTATGGAGTAGTAGCAGGTGATGTTACCCCCATCCAAGAAATCGGCTTAGTTGGCGCACGGGAAATGTACAAATCCCTAGGAACTGATGTAGGCGCAGTTGCTCAAAGCGTCCGTGAAATGAAAGAAGTAGCAACAGGCATGATGTCTGCTGATGATGCGGCTGAAGCTGGATCTTACTTCGACTATGTTATCGGTGCTATGAGCTAAGACGAGTATTCCTAATGACTCGTTGAGTATAAGCTTTTCTGTATTATTCGTAAGATCTTTCAAGACTAGGCAAGATTAAGGAAACACAATCATGCAAGACGCAATTACCTCTGTTATCAATTCCGCCGACGTTCAAGGCAAATACCTTGATGGTTCTGCTATAGACAAACTCAAAGGCTATTTCGCCACTGGTGAACTCCGTGTTCGCGCTGCTGGTGTAATTAGTGCTAACGCAGCAGCGATTGTTAAAGAAGCTGTAGCTAAATCTTTGTTGTACTCTGATGTCACCCGTCCCGGTGGCAATATGTACACCACCCGTCGCTACGCTGCTTGTATTCGTGACCTCGACTACTACCTACGCTATGCTACCTATGCTATGTTAGCTGGCGATCCTTCCATCCTTGATGAGCGTGTTCTCAACGGATTAAAAGAAACCTATAATTCTTTAGGCGTTCCAGTTTCTAGCACTGTTCAAGCAATCAATGCTATGAAAGAAGTTACCGCTAGTTTAGTCGGTGCTGCTGCTGGAAAAGAAATGGGTGTCTATTTTGACTACATTTGCTCTGGCTTAAGCTAGGACTAATGACCTAAACAACTAATTAAGGGTTGTTGATGAGAGGTGCGGGAAGTCTAGAGTGAGTGCTAGGTGGTTAAAGGCTTGGTCTTTGTTGGTAAAGATGAGTTTTGACGAACTAGTATTGACTCATGACTCCCGACCTTTGCCATATCTACAATTTGTGTAATTAAAAAAGATAACCTTACGGATAGTAAGGATAATGTCAATAAATTTCGGAGAACTCAACCTATGCGGATGTTTAAAGTCACAGCTTGCGTACCGAGTCAAACAAGAATTCGGACTCAACGAGAATTACAAAATACATATTTCACTAAGTTAGTTCCTTACGATAACTGGTTTCAGGAACAACAACGGATCATGAAAATGGGCGGTAAAATTGTCAAAGTACAATTAGCAACTGGCAAACCGGGAACCAATGCAGGCTTACTATAGCCATAAGAACTGATGAATGTTTAACTCAGGCAAAAAGAGGTCAATGGGGGCCTCTTTTTGTTGATGAATAAAATTTTCTCCTGTGATGATAATAAATGAGAAAGATTTGGGAATACTAATAAAAAATAGCCTATCCTTACCGAGTTAGCTATCTCATGGTATTATCTAACGATTCGAGTCACTCCTTATCATCCTTTGGCAATCAACTGATTCAATCAGGTTATATCACGCTGCCTCGAATGCAGCAAGCTTGGGTTGAATCACACCAATCGGGTCGTCCTTTACTCGAAACTCTGCAACAAATTACTGGCAAACCTCTTCCCTCAAGCTTACTAGAGGAATACAAACAACAACATTTATTTACTCTAAAAGTTTTTCATGGAATTGAGTTTATTGATCTAGGAAGTGAATCTATTGATCCTGAGCAAATAGACTATTTAATTAAATCCTTTATTCCTGTTGATATTTGTTATCGTTATCAATTAATACCCCTAAAAACTGCTCAAGAAACGACGGATTCTTTATTAGTGGCGATGGTTAATCCTAGTCATGAGGAAGCCCAAGAAAAGGTAACAGAGATATTATCTAGCCACAATATGACATGGCAGCGAGTGGGAATTATCTTAGAAGATTTTGAACAGTTAATTGAGCCATACGTCCCTGAAAAGCCAGTTTCTCAAAAGTGCGTCGAAAGGAATCACGATAGGACTATTGTTGATCTTACAGAAGTCTTGGAAGATACGGCCCCTCCTATTCCTAAATCGTCACCCGAAGAATTATCTAAGCTCAATGAAGCTCAAGCAACGCCCGTAGTCACCTTGGTCAATAAACTCTTAGCCAAAGCGGTAGAAGGAAAAGCCACAGCTATTCACCTTGAACCGGAAGAAAATTTCCTGAGTATCCGTTGTCGTCAGGGGGAAACTTTGCAACCACTGATTGATCCTTTGCCGAAAAAGGTAGCCGGGCCAATTATATCTCGCTTAAAACTGATGGCAGAGTTAGATATTAACGAAGATACCATTGCCCAAAAAGGTCGCATTCGTAAAAGCGGTGGCGGGCGTACTATTTACTTTTTTGTTGAAACTTTCCCCACTTTCTACGGGGAAAAGGTTATTGTTCGCGTTTTAGATAGTGCTATTAAGCCTCTAAGTTTGTTGGAGTTAATGCCTGATGTATCAGTCAGAATGGCTTTTGAGGATATGGCCCGTCTCTGCGAAGGGTTATTATTAGTTACGGGAGCAACTTCTAAAAATTTAGTTTCTCTGCTCTATGGTCTTTTGTCTGAGCAAAATCCACAGGAAAGGAAGATAGGGACGGTAGAAGAATCTTTGCGCCATATTCTCCCTGGAATTAATCAAATAGAGGTAGATTCTCATGAACCAACCGATTATTTACCCATTTTGCAATCTTTCGAGCAAGAAGATCTCGATGTGGTGATGGTTGATAGTTTATCAGATGCTTCTGTTGTGGAAACGGTGGTAGAGAGAACTTCTCGAAATTGTCTGATTCTTGCTAGTTTAGAGGCTTCTGATGGAGCTAGTGCGATCGCCCATTTGAGTCAACAGGTTTCTCCTGCACTGTTAGCTGATAGTTTGATCGGGGTTGTTCATGAACATACTTTGCGTCGTCTTTGTCCCACTTGTCGTAGCATTTATGAGCCTAGTTTAGCAAATTTAACTAGATTTGCCATTCCTGAAACCGAGAAAAACTCAATTTATCAGGCCCGTTGTTTAAATGAGGAAGCAGTTGAACAAGCAAGACTTAAAGGACGACTTTGCCGACAATGCAATGGTCAGGGTTATCATGGATATGTTAAGCTTTATGAAGTTATTGAAATAACACCTTCCCTTAAACAGGCGATGCTTTCGCATTCGCGCAGTGAGACAGGGCAAGAAGTAGATAGAGAAACTTCCTTGCAAGAGGCTATCTTACAAAGTCATAAAATATCTCCTATTTCGGCGGGACTTGAATTAGTGTATCAGGGGCAAACCAGTTTAGAAGAATTAGTTCAATTTTTGCCTAATCACTCACAAGAAACGATGGTTAATGATGATTTTACTCTGTTACCTGTGTATGTTACTCGAAGACTCGAAGCCTTAGAAAAACTTTTATTGGCCGTGACTCAAGAGTTTTACCAACTTAAAGAGGCACTGCAACCGATTACTATCTCTAATGAGGAGAAAAAACCTATTGCTTCTCTACTTGATGAACCGTCATTTGAAGAGGATAAAAGATGGGAGGAGTTTGACAAAGATTTCGATGGTACTCAAGAAACAATTACGGGAGAATTTTTCTGTTATGAGGAGTTAAGTGATCCCGGAGAATGGGATGAACTTAAACGAGAATTAGAACCAGATAAAGAAACAATTGCGATTAATTTTCCTCAAGCTCATATTTCGGAAAATGTTGATTTTTTTAATCCTTTTAATTCGGTTCCTGATCCTTGGTAATTAGAAATAGAATCAGATGGGATCTCCTGTATCTGTGGTGATAAGTAAAGCTTATAATTCGTAGGCTGGGTTAGCCTGCATTATTCATGAACTGCCAAAACCCTGATTATGAGGGCATCTCAAAAAACAGACTGTTTTTTAGCTAGATCGCTAAATTTTGCTCCTACCAAGGCTTTTGAGGATTTTCCGAAATTTTCATGAATAATGCAGGTTAGACGCGGCTATGATTTTGATCGGAAAACTTATAACTTATAACACAAGAATTAATGGCACTTAGTCTCCATAAAAACCCTTATTATCAGTGAGAATAAAACGCTATAAAGCTGATCAGGACGACAATATAACATTTGTTGTCGCCCCGTCAGATAAAAAACTCATACTTCAAGTAAGAAAAGAATAAAAAAACACTCCGATTATTCTTATCATAAAGATAGTATTTTTGGGTTTATGGAAGCAGTTCCACTAAGAAAATAGTATCGTCAAGAACAGGATCTGTCTCTTGTGTAATTACCTGTGTAACCTTGCCGTTGACAATCTCAGGACTAATAACTTGTTTACTAAGTTCAGCAAAATAAACAACTTGGTTATCAGCTAGTTTAAGATTGTTTCCCGTACTATCTAATAGACCCTTACCTTGTAGTATGGTTTTTGCCGTTGCTAGAGCAGTTGTGTCTTTAATAATAGATGATAGGGATTCTCCATTAGTACCGTAGACGATTTCCCGTTGAGTCTTATTAATGTCACCAGTTGTTATCTCTAAATATCCAGTAGGATCACAACCAGAAGTATTATCTTCACTAACGGTAAATTTAACAATCGTAGTGGGTATCATCGGCAGAGCGGTAGTGCCTCCGTCTTTATAGGCTGTCGGGGAATTTCCTAAATCCATTGTCTGTACACTGGTAACTTTAACATCTTCTTTTCCACTTACTCCTGGTTGACAGGGTAAATTAGTACTTAAAATGGTAATTTTTAGATTACCTTTTTCATTGGGATAAAGCCCACCAGGAAGAAGGGAGTAGTCAGGAAACTTGAGTCCAACTGCACCGTCGGCACGTGATCGGGCAAAAACTTGAGTAACGACATCGTAGTTAAATTTACTCCGATAGCGAGACTGTTCAATCTTAGAAGCCATCTTATCCATTTGCTGTTGGTTAGAAGTAGTAGCTTGGGTATGTACTTCAGCTAACTGTCCATCGTCTCTGACACAAATAAAAAACCCTTTAACATCTGCGTCTGACTGAGGAATACGATACCAGTTTTTAGTAGCATCAGTTGATTTAGTGTCAGAGGTTTTCAAAACTGAATTTTTGCACTTTTTCTTATTTGAATCAACGGTTTGAGCTACCATATCAATCAGAACATTGCCTTTCCAATCTCCTGGTTCCTTGTTGGAAGAATAAGTACCAGTGCTGAGTAACCCAGGCCCCCAACGACGAATCACAAGAGGGCCACGCCAAGGACTTGCAGAGGTTTCTATATAATAAATAACCCGTTCAGCAATTCCTGGAATTTTGAGGACGAGAATAGGTTGTCTGGAGTCACCGGTTTGATACTTAAAACTAGGAGCGATCGTGTCAAGTCCTGTTTTATCTATTGCACCTGTACTGGTCATTATATTGTCATTTTCAATCATAGAAGCGTTACGAATTTCTTCTGAGATAAATGCTCCTGCACGGTTACTATCATATTGCATCTCTCCGGTAGCATTGGCCATTTTATTTTCTCGTAAAATGGTTACTAAACCAAATCCGGCTGCTCCTACTACGACTAAAGTTAGGGCAGCCGCTATCATTAATTCCGCTAGAGTCCAACCAGCAGAACGACGTTTTTTTTGTAACAGTTGTAAGTAAATTTTAAGCATAATTTTGTCCTTTTTTTATGAATTAGTTGTACAATTGTCGGCTGTAACAGAAGAAGTGGTATCACCCTTATAAACACCTCTCCTCATAATTCCTAAGCCATCACTAATGACTAAACATTGTTTTTCCCCTTTACCTTTTTCCGTTTGAATGACAATAGTTCCTGAATCAGCTAGGGTAGTATTCCCTTTATAAGAAAAGGAAACAGTGCTAGGTGTAAGATTATGTTTCATCACCACACCTGTGGGAAGTTGCTTATTAGTAGACGCTAAACAACCCGCATCTTGAGGAACACTATCAATGGTGGGAGGAGTAACGGAATTATCAAATTTAATTGTGCATTTTTGACCTCGACGAATAGCTTGTCCTTGAGCATCCTGTAAGGCACTATAAACCTGATCTACAGCTTGTTTTACCCTGTTTCCTTGTAACATTCCCATCATGCTAGGAGTAGCAATACCTGCTAAAATTCCAGCAATAACGGTAACAATAGAAATTTCAAATAAGGTCATGCCACAGTTAGGCTTCTTATTTGCATTCGTTAACAGCAGCAGGTATAAATTCTGTATAATTTTCCGCAATAATTGAGGTTTTTCCTTCGATATCATCGGCCAATAGATCTTTGTCCACATCGGTTTGTTTTGTGTTGGTTGAAACATAGGGTTCTCCTATTCGATAGGTAATTTGGACTACGTCATAGTTCCTTCCGTTATAGTTGTCAGTCGTGGCAATACGAACAAGACGATAGTTTTTATTAAGTAACTGACGTTCGCCAACAACTTGTACTGTGACTTTTTTTGCCGTTGTGGTGCCATAGTAGTTTACGTTAACCCAGTCGGCTGTTTTATCACTTTTAAATACCGTATTGCCATTACTGTCAACTTTATAAGTTTGTAAGGAAATTCCATCAGTAAAAGATGTTGAGTAGGTGGTATTATTTAAAGCCGTAATTAGTTTGCCACCAAATTTATTAGTTGCATTAGCAGTAGTGGGCATAAGGTAACATATACTTTTAGTCACACCTAAGTTACTAAGTGTTGCATTAGAGGCAACTGCTTGAACCATTTCCACATCTTCTTGAACCCAAAAATTGGCTTGAGATTCCCTTTCCGCTTTGACTTGCAAAATGGCATTGATCGCCATTGCTTGTAGGGTTCCCATAATAAAGGCAGAAGTTACCAAAATTGATACTAAGACTTCAAATAAACTGAAACCTTCGTTTTTCTTCGCTGATTTTTTAAGTAAAAAAAGCCATACTTTCAACATAAAAATTCCTTTTTACCTCTTTATTTCTCAAGTATGAAGGGATCAGATCACCTCTGTCTGTGAGTTGGGTCAGGGGTTTTGTGTGATCGAAATCACATTAAGGGCATTGAGATAGATAGATTATTTACACTTGTCTGGTTCGCTGCCAAACTCGCAAGTAGCATAGCTAGAGGGCGAACTAAGGGTTACGTCGGGCATTCCTTTGGGGATACCAACACCGAGTTCTGTCCATTTACCCGTTTGTGCCACTAAAGACCCACTTTGACTATTGGATGAGCATTGATTAGTCTTATTCCACGTTTTCACCCAAATTGTTCCCTTGACACCTCCTTTACCACTGCCACCACCATTAACTCCCGCGTCATAACCAGGGGCAAATATGAAGCCCTCAAATTGATTATTCCCGTTTAAGCAAATGTTACCCGTCCCAGCACGACCAAAAAGCTGGAAATCTGTTGCTTTACACAGATCAGCACTTTTACCTGTGCAACTATGACTGACATCACCCCCTTTCTCTAAATTGCCTGTAAGGTGAAAAATAACTTTCTGACGTTTGTTATCATCGCTGACAGTATTAACAGTTGCAGTACCCGTAATAGAGGTGATCTCATACTCATAAACACAAATGGTTGTGCCATTGACGGTTTCTGTTTTTGTGGGTAAATCCCCTAATCCGGGAAATACCTCCCCTGTGCTATCATTTTTTCCGCAGGTCGTACCACCGATAGTTGGGGCGGTAGTTCCTGTTGTACCAGTTCCTGTAGTTCCGGTAGTTCCGGTAGTTCCTGTAGTTCCGGTAGTTCCTGTAGTTCCGGTAGTTCCTGTAATTCCTGTAGTTCCTGTAGTTCCTGTAGTTCCATTGCCACTATTGCCATTTCTGGCAGCTAGAACAACATCTCCGAAAATACTTTTAACCGCTTGGTCTACAAACCGATCCATAATACGAGCAATGGTTGAAAAAGCACTGTTATTAGAGTTACTGGTCTTATTACCATTACCATTACCATTACCACTACCATTACCACTACCATTACCACTACCACCAACCGTAATCCCTCTTTGATCAGCAAATTTGGTATCAGTCATGAAACCAGCCGTTATGGCAGGTAAATCAGGAAAATCATAGGCGACAATAAGGGGTTCTTTAAAAGTAGTTCCACTGGGGATATCTCCATCACTGATGGCTTTGGTTGTTCCTGCAACTACATTAGCTTTAATCTCAGTCATGGCGGTATCAATTTGCGTTTGAGTCTTCCCACCAAGATCACAATCACTCAGCCAAATATTGGCCGCAAATAAGTTTTTATTTCCGCCAGATTTTTCCGTATCTCCTTGTTTAATCCATAATCCCGGAACATCACTATCATCTAACTGATTTTTATTTACAGGGATTTCTACTACTACCTGACTCGGAGCTTCTTTAATATTATTGGTGTTACCCGTCGTATTAGCAACCCCTTGCACTATTAATTTACCCAGTCCTGGAATTTGATTAGGTTTAGTGTAACTAATCATTGTATATTCGCCTTGGGTGGGATCATCAGGATTAATCTGTTGCGGGGTCTTATTAGCAAAGGAAATAATGCGATCTTGTGTGGCTGTTTTTGCCGTATCTACCGCAGTTGCATCACCTGCATTTTGAATTTCACAACTACTATTACTTGCTGTCTGAAAGTCTTTGCCAATGTCTTCGGCGGTATCTTTAACATTAAGCCAATCAACACTATTATATTCAGCTAAGAATTTATTTTGACTCAATAGTTGTTGAATTTGGGTAACAGCAACTCCGGCGGTACTTACCCCTTGTGCTTTGGCTTTTTGGGCTAAAACTTTTGTTTGTTGGCTTTGGCCTCTAATCATCATTGCGACACCAGTTACCGCCATAACTAAACCAATGGTTAAACAGAAAGCTAAGGCAAATCCTTTAGGACTGCGTTGAGAGATACGAGTGAGATAAATAAGAGTCAGTTTGTATGGATTATTCATGGGTCAATTCTAATTTTTATTATAGAAAACCAGTCAGTATTTAGGTAAGGATTAATGAGCTTTGTGTTAGTCAAATCCTCACCTAGATAGAGTTTTGTCTATTGTGGGATACTTGATCACAAAAAGCTGTGACTAAAATTATGATCATTTTGGGATCTCAATCCCGTATTTATTATTCCCATTTATTATTAAAAAAGTAACAGTGTTTTTACGGAATTAAAATTAGAACAAATAAGTAAGTAGGGGATCATAAATAAACGAATGTTTTTAGTAGGTTCTCTAAAGGGCTTGAAAGCTTTGTCTAATAATGGCTAAAGCCATCACTACCAACTTTTATATCGTGACTTTAATGTAGAATTAACAATAGCGACTACAACAACACCATAAAGTCATGAATAGTATTAAAACACTAAAGTCTTTGGCTATTTTCACTATCACCTTATCATCAACTGTGTTAGGATTTTTTCCATTGTCTTTAGTCTCATCTAGTGTATCGAATGCCCAAGAAATTAGCTTGAATTTTCCACCAACGGGAAACAGAGGGGCCCCCAAAAAAACAGCAGGAGGAGGAACCCGTAGTGATGATATTTCCTGTATTACTAACCAAGAAGGAGAATTACCTTTAGTTGCTTTAATGCCTAATCGAGATAATCAAGCAAAGACAGCAACTTCTACTCCTACATTATACTGGTATATACCGACAACAAAGGCAACTCAAGGAGAATTTGTTATAGTTGATGATAATAATCAGGAGGTTTACCAAACTCAGTTTACTTTACCTAATCGTCCTGGAATTATCAAATTAGAAATTACTAATAAAGCTTCTCTTAAACCAGGTAAAACCTATACTTGGTCTTTTATGATTATCTGTGATTCTAGTTATCGAAATAGGGATAAATATATAGAGGGAGCGATAGAATATGTTAAGCTTGATCCTCAATTAGAAACTCAGATTAAAAATACTTCTTCTTCTTTAGCAAAAGCTCAATTATATGCTCAATCTAACCTGTGGAATGAAACTTTACAAGCTATCATTGAAACACGAGATAAAAATCTTTTAGAATGGCAGGAATTAATGAAATCTGTGGGATTAGAAAAGCTAGTAGATAAGCCTTTTATCGAATGTTGTCAAATAAAAAATTAAGTTATTTAGTAGGAGTAATTCATGAATTACTCCTACTATTTATTTACTATTTATCTACACTATGTGGAAAAAATTAAAACAGTTTTTTTGGCAAAGTCGGGGGGTGTGGATAGGGACTCCTACTGTAGCCTC
Organism: Aphanothece sacrum FPU1; assembly: GCF_003864295.1. Taxonomy (NCBI): domain Bacteria; kingdom Bacillati; phylum Cyanobacteriota; class Cyanophyceae; order Chroococcales; family Aphanothecaceae; genus Aphanothece; species Aphanothece sacrum. Next base: position 393,441 of record NZ_BDQK01000001.1, read on the forward strand.
ATTAGTGATTATTTTGCGTTTAATGGGAGTTTTGCAAGGGTGGGAATGGGATTTATTTGATTTTTATATGAAATCTCGTCCCCCCGAAACTAAAGATAATCGTATTGCCATTATTGGTATTGATGAAAATGACTTAAATCATCTCAATGAATCTATTATTACTGACGCAGTTTTAGCCGAATTATTAGAAAAGATAAAAAGTCAAAAACCGAGGGCTATTGGACTTGATATTTATCGAGATTTACCTGTTCCTCCTGGTCATAATTCCTTAGTTAATATATTTAAGTCTACCCCTAATTTAGTAGGTATTCAAAAAGTAGCTGGAGAGATGGGACGAGAGACAGTTGCACCTCCTCTTGTATTGAAAGATAAGGGACAAGTTGGGGCCAATGATTTGATTTTTGATGCAGATAACCAAGTACGACGGGGATTAATTTCTTTAGATACTACGTCAAGAGAAACTATATATAGTTTTAGTTTACATTTAGCCCTTCATTATTTAGAAAAAGAAAATATTAGTCCCGAAATATTAGAAGGAACTGATAATTGGAAACTGGGAAAAACAGTTTTTTATCCCTTAAACCCTAATGAAGGAAGTTATATTCGCACTGATGCAGGAGGATATCAAGTATTAATTAATTATCGAGGGGGCGATCGCACTTTTGAAACCGTTTCTATGACAGATATTTTAGAGAATAAAGTACCTCCTAATTGGGGACGCGATCGTGTTATTTTGATTGGTAAAGTAGGAGAAAGTTTTAAAGATTTATTTTTTACTCCTTATAGTAGCGGATTGATTGGTTTACCTGAACCAATTGCCGGGGTAGAAATTCATGCTAATTTGACCAGTCAGTTAATTAGTGCGGCCCTAGAAGGTCGTCCCCTGTTTAAAAGTTGGCCAGATCCGTTAGAATACCTGTGGATCATTTTTTGGTCGGGGGTTGGGGCCACTCTCAGTTGGCAATTTCGCTATGCAGAAGGAGTTAAATATCTATCTGGGAAGCGATGGGGTAGTATTATCGGGGCCGGTGGGGTTTTAGGGGTCAGTACCTATCTCGCTTTTCTTAATGGTTGGTGGTTGCCTGTTGTGCCTCCTTTTCTTAGTTTAGCAGGTTCAACGATGGCTATTACTGCTTATGTGGCCCGAACGGCCGGAGAAATTCGCAAAACTTTTGGACGTTATCTTACTGATCAAGTGGTGGCTAATTTATTAGAAAATCCTGCTGGGTTAAAGATGGGAGGAGAGAGAAAAAAAATAACTATTCTTACTTCTGATTTAAGGGGATTTACGGCCATATCAGAACGTTTGCAACCGGAAGAAGTGGTCAAAATTCTTAACTTTTATTTAGGCCATATGGCAGAAATTATCACCACTTATCAAGGAACTATTGATGAATTTATGGGAGATGGAATTCTGGTATTATTTGGGGCCCCAACTTCTCAAGAAGATGAGGCACAACGGGCCGTTGCTTGTGGGGTTGCTATGCAGTTAGCCATGAAACCTATTAATGAACAGATGAAACAGTGGGATTTACCTAAATTAGAGATGGGTATTGGCATTAATACAGGAGAGGTGGTTGTGGGGAATATTGGGTCAGAAAAACGGACTAAATATGGGATAGTAGGATCTCAAGTTAATTTAACTTATCGCATTGAATCTTATACTCTTGGGGGACAGATTTTGATTTCTGAATCTACTTTAGCAGAAGCAGGATCAATGATAATAATTGAGTCAGAAAAAAAAGTAAAACCTAAAGGAGTACAAGAACCAATTTCTATTTATGAAGTTGGGGGAATTCAAGGAGACTATAATCTGTTTCTACCGAAAGACAATGAGATTTTCTTATCAGTTACTCAAGATATTCCTCTGCAATATAGTATTTTATCAGGAAAAGATATCAAAGAGAGAGTTTATCAAGGAAATTTAGTTCAATTATCTGATAATGGAGGAATGATTCATTGTAATCATAATGACCCAGAAGGGTTTCCTTGTGGGATGACCAATATTAAGATAAATTTATTTATTTCATCAGAATTTTCGATAATTAATGAAGATGTTTATGCTAAAGTGTTAGAGAAATCTAGTCATAATAGTGGGTTTTATATTCGCTTTACAGCTAAACCCCCAGAAGTTTCTAAGCAATTAGAACTCATTTATCAAGCTTTGCAATCTAATCAATAATGTAAGTTGCTAGTTACTCATATTATGGAGATTGAGCCTCCCTAACCCCCCTTATTAAGGGAAGAATAGAAGATAAAGTCCCCCCTTTTTAATGGTTATTTAGGAGGATCTAAAATGCTAAACTTATAACTAGCAACTTACGTTCAATAGATTGTTAATTTATTATTAATCAAGATGGTTTTGTGATGACACAGTTACTATTTTTAGGATCAGGTTCCGCTTTTACTGTTGGTGCAGATAACTTTCATTCTAACATTTTATTGATAACTGAATCAGGAAAAAAAATGTTAATTGATTGTGGTTCAGATATTAGATTTTCTTTGCATAAAGCAGGGTTTTCTCATCGAGATATTACTGATATTTATATTAGTCATTTACATTCGGATCATGTGGGAGGTTTAGAATTTGTTGGGTTTACTACTAAATTTGATCCTTGTTGTAATCAACCAAATCTTTATTTAAAACAAGACATTGCTGATGAAATTTGGACAAATACTTTATCAGGTGGAATGACATCAATTGAAGGAGAAATAGCTAATATACATAGCTTTTTTAATATCTATCCAATTGAGAAAAATGGTTTTATTTGGCACAATATAAAATTTGACTTAATCAAAGTTACTCATATTAATAATGGGAAATTTATCATGCCTACATATGGCTTATTTTTTAACCTTAATGGGACTAACATATTTTTAACTACTGATACTCAATTTTGTTATGAAGAAGTAAAAGAACTCTACGAAAAATCTGATTTAATTTTTCATGATTGTGAAATTTCTAAATATCCCACTCCTGTTCATGCACATTATGAAGATTTAGTCAATTTACCCATTAGTATTAAACAAAAAATGTGGCTTTATGGTTATCAACCAGGGGAATTACCACTAGCAGAAAAAGACGGATTTTTAGGTTTTGTTAAACGGGGGCAAATATTTAATTTTCAAGAAATAAACCAGCATTTGCTTAAATATCAATAAATAAGAAAGATTTGTGAGGAGTGTTTTATTGTGTTTAATGTAGTAGACGGATTAACTCAAATAAACAAAGTTTTGGAAAATATTAAATTTCCTATTGGAACTAATGAAATTTCTCTAATTTACTGGTTGCAAATAGTTTTTTATTTAATTTTTATTGTTGTTTTAACTAATTATTTTAATCGAATTCTGAATCTAAATCTACATATTAGAAAAATAATTGAAATCGGCAAATTGAAAAAATTAAAAGAATCTGATATCGTATTCCGAGAAAATGATCCAGGTGATGCTTTTTATGTTATCCTTGAAGGATCAGTGGAAATTTTTACAAAAAAATTAGGAAAAACCCTAGCTATTTTACAAACGGGCAATTTTTTTGGAGAACTTGCCTTAATCTTAGGAATTCGTCGTAGTGCGACAGTAAAAGCATTAGAAGATACCTTATTATTTTCTATTAATAGTAAACAGTTTGAAAAGATTTTAAGAGACAATTCTATTCTACATGAATTAATTATTCAGGAATTAGCCAAAAATCAAGAAGAACTTCACAAAAGACGAGAAGAATTGCGAAAACACGGGTTATTAACATCAGATGAAGAAAATACCCATATTGTGGCTTGGCTTCGGAAACGTTTAAATAATATATTAAATTTTTAGATTAAAATCTTTAATATTTAATGGCATTAGCTTGTAGAAATACTCCTAAATCTTCAAATGTAATCCCATAGGTAATGGTCGGGTTATCATATCCTTTTAGTTTCACCGTATATTGATTAAAAATACTTTTAGTTTGTTCTAAATCAGCCAAATATTGATAAGTTTGCTCCCCAACAGCAATATCTAACCCTAATTCTTTCGTAGCAGATTCTAGACGAAAAGCAGCATTTACCGTATCCCCAATAGCAGTATAATCAGGATGATCCCCACTGCCCGTATTTCCCACCATCGCATAACCTGTATTAATTCCTACCCCAATAGCTAATTCAAAAGGGACGGGATATTGTTGACTTAAACGACGAGTCATTTTATTAATATTTCTGACAGCTTGAAAAATATGCATAATATCAGCTTGATTAACAGTTTCTTGACCATGAAACCAAATAGCCATCACCGCATCACCAATATATTTATCTACCCAACTTCCCGATTGACGAATAATATTTCCTGATTCACGAAACCAATTACCTATCAAAGAAGATAAGATCTTGTCATCAAGTTGTCTAGCTAAGGTAGTAAAGTTACGCATATCTACTACCATGACAGAGGTGAGACGACGTTCATGTAAAACAACTGTGTCTCGTTCTATGGTATTTCTATTATAATCCGTAGAGCGATCGGGTAAGGAACTATAAAAGTCTACTTCTGTCTTCCCAAAGGTAATTTGATCTCCATTGTGTAGGGTGACAGGAATTGTCACTCGACGACCATTTACAAATGTTCCATTACTACTTCCTAAATCAATCAAAAAAAATTCACCCGTTTCCGTCGATTGTAAAATCGCATGATTACGGGAAATAGAGTAATCACCAATGACAAAATCATTCTCTTTGTCACGGCCAATCGTCCAATAATTTCTCCCAACTAAGGGAAAATTGCGATCACCTTTAGCACTATGTAACAGTAAATGGGGGGGGATTCCTAGCTTTTTCACGGGTGTCTAAGCAGTCACAGCATGACTATAATAATCATTAAACGTCTGCTGAGACTGATTCTCTTAAGCAAGAGTGGCAGCAACCCAAAACAGACTGTCCACTAAGATTGTACTCAAAACTGCCCCTGCAAATGCCCACCAATGTTGTTGGGGTTTCTGCATCGCCCATAAACTAATGCCTAAGAGAATATTGACTAAGACAATGGCCCAACTTATGCCCCAAGGGGTTTGTACTTGGGCTAAAGCGGCTTGAAAAATCGGTGTAGCTAAGATGGGGTCAACCTGCATCAGTTGTCGCCAATGAGGAATTAATCCAGTTAAGTAAAAATACCCATCTGTTACTGCTGTCCCTAATAATGACCCCAGATAAAAGAAGTGACCAATTTTGCCCCAACCTCGCCACAGTCCCCAAATAGCCACAGGAACCCCGATGGATTCTAAGGGAAGATGGATTAAGGGTTCCCAACGTAACCACCCCCAATACAGGGAACCGGCCAACCAACTCCAACTAAACCCTAAGAGTAAATCTCCCCATACATGGGTTTTTTCTCGTTTCATCAGCCATTGGGCTAACCATATCCAACCCAGAGTCATTAATAGACTGATTTCGGGGTAAAAGCGCACTAATGGAGCTTCGATGAAGACGGGAACTGACACTAAAAATCCTGCCCCTAAAAACATTCGCCAGGTTGGGGACACTCGACGGGTTATCTCAAGCGGTTTTAGAGTCTCTACCCCTGGGGAGGTAAAAACATCGGTAGAAACGGTAGAAGGGGATGAAATCAACGTTTTGTTAACCTAAATCGATTTATGAGAGCTTTCTTTACTTTACTTAACTTATCGCAAAATTTCTTTTTGAAGTGTATCCCCCCTGGGGGCATATTGATCATCCTAGCAAATTATCCCAGGTGAGTCAAGGGAAATTATGGCAGAAATTAAAGAGATTTTAGATCAATAAACGAATATTTGAGTTAATTTGTATAATTAGGCTATCAATCTCAATCGCTTATCAACGAGAGAACACAATGATTTAGGAAAAACAGAGAATGAGGGTTACGACGCGCCTTTAAACTTATGAGTTTTTCATCAAAATCATAGCCGCGTCTAACCCACCCTACGAATTATAAGCTTTACTTATCACCACAGGTACGGGAGAGCCGTCCTAATTATTAAAATGCGGATAGCGAGACTTGAACTCGCACGACGTAAGCCACACGCCCCTCAAGCGTGCGTGTCTACCAATTCCACCACATCCGCGTTATAGCCATTGACAATTATAGCATAACCAAATACAAAAAAACAAGAGTTTTTTTAAGATTTCCCAATCCGTTTGAGAATTAGGGGTAAATGAGCAACAAAATATTAAAACAAGACACAAGAGTTGACTCGTTGTCAGAAAACTTTGTCATAATCTTGAATAGGGAACCCCTGTCATTATTAGAGAAGCCAAGTGTCATGAATATTACTATAAAACAATTAGGGATCTACGTCGGATTATTAACCTTAGGGGGTGGCTTAGGGGTTTGGGGTAGTAAATATTTGAGTGAGTCTTCATCAACACAGACGGCTGAAACTACCCCGGTGGTTCCCAGTCCGATCAAATCTTTCCCCTTTGCTTCTACAACTTCAACCCAAGATGATAACTTAAATTTTATTGCTAAAGTTGCCCAAAAAGTTGGCCCGGCCGTCGTGCGAATTGATGCGGCCCGAGAAGTATCTGATAATGTTCCTGAAGCCTTTGAGCATCATTTTTTCCGTCGTTTTTTTGGGGAAGAATCTCCCATGCCGAAAGAACATATTGAACGGGGTACTGGTTCAGGGTTTATTCTCAGTTCTGATGGCAAGTTATTAACCAATGCTCATGTAGTGGAAGGGACAAAACAAGTTAAAGTCACCCTCAAAGATGGTCAAGTGTATCAGGGAGAGGTCATTGGTATTGATCCCATGACTGATGTAGCAGTGGTCAAAATTAATGCTAAGAATCTGCCAACGGTTGATTTAGGGCAAACAGAAGCCTTACAAGCGGGGGAATGGGCGATCGCTATTGGCAACCCGTTAGGACTGGATAATACGGTAACAGTGGGCATTATTAGTGCGTTGGGACGTTCCAGTTCAGAGGTGGGGGTTCCTGATAAACGAGTGAGATTTATTCAAACAGATGCAGCGATTAATCCTGGTAATTCTGGCGGCCCCCTCCTCAATTCTCAAGGACAAGTTATCGGTATTAATACGGCCATTCGGGCTGATGCTCAAGGGTTAGGGTTTGCTATACCCATAGAAACGGCTCAACGGGTGGCCGAGCAGTTATTATCGAAGGGAATGGCTGAGCATCCTTATCTGGGTATTCATATGGTCACGTTAACCCCAGAAATGCAAAAGGAACTCAATGAGGATCAAAAATTAAATTTTAAAGTAGCTCAAAATCAAGGAGTTTTAGTTATTCGTGTGATGAATAATTCTCCGGCTGAGAAAGGGGGTTTGAAACCAGGGGATGTTATTTTAAAAGTGGGAAATCAAGCTGTTAAAACTGCTTCTGATGTGCAACAACAAGTTGAAGTCAGTCGGATTAAAGAGCCATTAGAAGTGTTTTTTATTCGGGAGGGACAAACTCAAAAATTAACGATTTATCCTGAAAAATTTCCTGCCACAGAATCTCAATAAATTATGAATTATGAATTATGAATTATGAATTCTCCACTTAGTATTTAGTCTGCGAAGGCGGACTTTATTTTTGTAGAATCAGGCTTGAACCTGTTATTAATTATTAATTTAGCATAGTAAGCCCAGTAGAAGCAACATGGGTTCTACCGGACAAGTTATGCTAAATTATTACAAATGATAGACCTTAACTCGTTCATAGTTAAGCTATACAAACAAAGGTTGCCTACACAATCTATAATGAGCGTCCGCGCAGGCGGACTTAGTCTTTATAGGATCAGACTTGAGTCTGTCATTAATTATTAATTTATAGCAATCGCTAGGGCGATTAGGACATAGAATAGAGAAAGACCCTTAAACTTTTCTTCTCTATGGCTAAACCCTACAGTTATGACCTGCGCCAGAAAGTCATTAATGCGGTCTCGCTGCGCGAGTGCGAAAGCACCGAGCTTGATGGACTCAAAAAGAGTGAAGCAAGCGAACTATTCAACATTAGTCGTAATACCATAGATTTATGGCTGAAGCGTCTTAAAGAAACAGGAGACTTCGCTAGACAGAAATTCTCTGAAGAAATAGCTAGATATAAACCTGAGCAAAGAGTTTATATAGATGAGGCGGGCATGGATAATAGAGAAGATTATGGCTATGGTTATAATGAAAGAGGAAAACGTTTTTATGCATTAATAAAATTGAGCGATGCTGGTCATGGTTAAAGAGTCGAATTCGTAAAAAAATTAGTCAGTTTGACTGTCTCCGGGATGCCATGGAAGATGTGCTTCGCACAGTGTCCTAACCGCCTTGGCGGTTGCTATATATGTGGATTATTGCTCGTATTAGTAGTAGAAAGGCCAGAATCAAGAATCCACTAGGTGAGCAATTGGGGGCTAAATGGGATGAGTTAACCCGTGATGGGGTCGCCTTTGGGAAAGATGCGGGTAAGCTAAAACGCATTTACAATGCGTTTTAGCAAGGCAAAAGGCAAAAAGCAAAAGGCTTTCATGGAAGAGGATTATAGCTTTTTTCTTGCATTTGACCAATAAACAGTTTAAATGCACAACAGCTTATGAGAGTTGAGTTCTTAGCTAATCGAGCCTTATTTCAGAGGTTGAGAGACGAAATCGTTTTTTAATGTAGATAATCAAAGACCCCTGAGTTACAGGGGCCTTTTTGTCAGCAAAATAAAGTAGTGTAGATAAATAGTCAAATATTGGGAACTTTAAAGATGAATTTAACAACGACCTATCTAGGATTAACATTAAAATCTCCAATTGTGGTAGGGTCTTGCGCTCCCTTGACAGAAGACATCGATAATCTAAAACGCATGGAAGATTCAGGAGCCGCAGCCGTTGTCCTGCACTCATTTTTTGAAGAACAATTACGACAAGAAAGACTAGAATTACATCACCATTTAACCTATGGAACAGAAAGTTTTGCGGAAGCTTTGACTTATTTTCCTGAACCCCAAATTTTTCATGTCGGTTCCCAAGAATATTTAAACCATATTCGCAAAGCCAAAGAAATAGTTGATATTCCTATTATTGCCAGTTTAAATGGTTCTACATTGGGAGGTTGGTTAGATTATTCCCAACAAATTGAACAAGCAGGGGCTGATGCCCTAGAATTAAATATCTACTATGTTCCTACAGATTTAGATATTCCAGGAGGTGAAGTTGAACAAAATTATATTGATATCTTAAAAGCTGTCAAATCTGCCATTAATATCCCTATTGCTATCAAAGTTAGTCCCTATTTTAGTAACACTGCTAATATGGCGAAAAGATTAGCTGAAGCGGGGGCCGATGGCTTAGTCTTATTTAACCGTTTCTATCAACCTGATATTGACTTAGATAACCTAGAAGTCTATCCGAATGTTCTTTTAAGTACCCCTCAAGCGATGCGTCTTCCTATGCGTTGGATTGCTATTTTATATGGACGCATAGAAGCTGACTTAGCTGCTACCAGTGGCATTCATCATCCGGCAGATGTGCTAAAAATGGTCATGGCCGGGGCAAAAGTCACCCAAGTGGTAAGTGCCTTATTACGTCATGGTATCGGCTATTTAGGAACCTTAGAGGATGGTATCTGGCGTTGGATGGAAGAACACGAATATGAGTCTATCGAGCAAATGCAAGGGAGTCTGAGTCAATTACATTGTCCTGATCCTAGTGCCTTTGAACGAGTACAGTATATGAAAGCTTTACAAACTTATGCCCCCATCTGGCAAGTTCGCTAAACCCAAATTTATTAGGGGCAATTCATAAATTGCCCCTACTTCCCCTAAAGTTCCCCGAATTGTTGGCGATACTGCTCTAATTTAGCTTCCATCTCCAATAACTGCTGTTTCACTGCCTCTTTTTCCTCTATTTCCCGTCGTAACTGGGTTTGGGTTTGTTGTAAAGCGATCGCTAATTCGTCGGGAATTAAGAGTTTTTCTTGAGTATCTTCCCGATAAAATCCAATTAACTCTCCTTCTACTGCTAAGCGCAATTTTAAAGGTTGACTGCGATGATCCTCAATTAATTCATAACTATCATTTCTGAGACGATATCCCCTTAATTTCTCAGAGATCCATTCTCCTTTAGGATCAAATAACCAATATTCTGTGACCCCTAACTGTTCATAAATTCCCTTTTTAAATTCGAGATCTTGATTTTTAGTTCCAGGAGAAGTCATCTCAAATATTACTTGAGGAACTTTTCCTTCTTCCCAAATTTTATAATTATCTCTCCCTCCTGGTTCTACATCAAAAATTACCATGACATCCGGTGCAACCCGCATCTTAGGAAAACCCTGACTATAATAGAGAAATTGATTAGCCAGTACCGTTGCTGGTTGACCGACTAAATACTGTTTGAGTACCTCTAGGGTGGTTAAAATAGCATATAGATGAAGATAAGTTTCCGCCATGGGTTCTCCATCGGAACTGGCATAGATAATTTCTGTTTTTGAGATAGTTTTTATCATGAAACTCCTGATGTTTTCTCGCCAACACTCCTATAATAACCCTTACTAGAGTAAACTCTTAGCTTTTAATTGTAAATAACGATTGACTAATTGGTCACTAATTTGATTGGCCGGTGCATCTAATACTAATACTCCTTGTTGTTTTAATTTGGCAAAAGCAACTTGACGCTGAGATAATAAATCTAAGGCAACAGCACGCTGATAAGCTTCATCAACTTTTATCGTAGAAGTATGAGCAATACTATCAACTTGAGGATCTCTTAAGGCAATACAAAAAGGTAAATAACGGGGGGTTAATTTTCCCATGGCTGATAATAATTCTGCTGACGCAGTGGTATCAATAATATCCGTAATTAATACTACCAAAGCGCGACGACTTTGTTGTTGTACTAACTGAGAAACTGTTCCCACATAATCTGGTTCTAATAAGACAGGTTGAATGGGGCTTAAACGTTCTAAAAAAATGGATAATTGATGTTGTCCTCGTTGCGGTGGTATCCAGGTCAAAACTTGTTTATCAAATACTCCAATACCGACTTTATCTCCTCGATGTAACCCCGCTAATGCTAAAGATAAAGTAGCATTTAATCCCCAGTCGAATCGTTTTAAACCTTGTACTTGAGATGTCATTAATCTACCCCGATCTAATAAGATAATTAAAGTCTGTTCTTTTTCGGGTTCTAATACTCTAATAAAGGGACGATTTCGCCTTGCAGTTGCTTTCCAGTCTATTAACCGTATATCATCTCCTTTATTGTATTCTTGTAACTCAGAAAATTCGGTTCCTATCCCGAACCTTCTCCCTTGACGCATACTTCCTGTATTCTCTAAGGTAAGACGAATAGACAGCGATCGCAAACCGATTAAATCAGGATAAATAAAAACTTTTTGTTCTGCTTTAATTGTCCAAGAATACCAAGCTAATTTCCATTTTCCTAACTGTTTTACTTGAATATTACCCCAGGTATATTCCCCCCTCTGATTGGGCTTAATCGTATAAGTAACTTCTTGAGTAATATGAGGTTGTAAAATTATTTTTAAGGTTGTTTGTGATACTAAAAAATCTAGAGGATAGTCATCTTTAATAATAATTTGGGCATTTTGATTATGATTTTTAATAACCAATTCAACTAAATTATCTCTACCAATGGATAAACGATGTAAGGGTTTACGAGTAATTTGTACACAATAAGATTTTACTTGTTGACTATCCAAAATGGCTAAAATTAGGATAATACTATCAAAAATCAGGATCAAAGGAAGAGTAAATTGAGAATTAAAAATAATGGCTAAAAATAAAGCAATTACTATTCCAAATAGTAAATATATATATAGTTTAATTGAAGGAATCATATTAATTATCAGGGTTATCTAGGGACAGGAACTTGTTTGAGTAATGAAGTAATAACAGTATCAATTTTGATACCATCTAATTGTGATTCTGGTTTCAAAATTAGACGATGACGTAATAAAGGAGAGGCAATATTTTTTACATCATCAGGGGTAACATAATCTCGTTGGGAAAACCAAGCTTGTGCTTTACTTGTTTGTAACCAAGCAACAGTTGCCCTGGGAGAAACCCCTAATTCTAAATCAGGATGTTGACGGGTTTTTTCAACTAGATTAAGAATATAATCAATAATCTTATCATCAACTTTTATAGATTGAATTTGTTGACGTGCTTGCAGAATATCTGCTACTGTAGCAATAGGTTCTAGTTGCTCTAAATCTATTTTTTTACCCTTAAAACCTTCTTGAAAATTAAGTAACATTTGTTTAGATGCTTCTAGGGATGGATAATCAAGAATTAACTTAAACAAAAAACGATCTAATTGTGCTTCTGGTAAGGGATAAGTTCCTTCAAATTCTAAAGGATTTTGTGTTGCTGCTACCCAAAATAAAGGAGATAAAACTAAAGTTTCACCATCTAAAGTTACTTGCTGTTCTTCCATCGCTTCTAAGAGTGCAGATTGAGTTTTTGGAGGAGTCCGGTTAATTTCATCTGCGAGTAATATTTCTGTAAAAATAGGTCCTTTTTGTAAAGTAAAAGTACGACTACTAAGGTCAAAAATATTAGTTCCTAAGATATCTGAAGGGAGAATATCAGGAGTTAATTGAACTCGTTTAAATTCTGCTTTAATTAATTTAGATAAGACTTTAACCAAGAGAGTTTTTCCCGTTCCTGGAACACCTTCAAGAATAATATGACCTCCACTGAGAAATGCGACTAATAGTTGTTTGATGACGAGAGGTTGTCCTACAATAATTTTGTTAAGATTTTGACTAAGCTTGATTAAGGTTTCTGATGTAATTGTCATAATATTATGATTAATTAATAATTTTTCCTTGACGTAATGTTAAAATACGATCAGTAAATTGATCAACCATTATTTTTTGATGATTCACCATAATAATTGTGGTCAAATTATTTTGACTTAAACTAATTAACTTTTCGATTAATTGATAAGCGCGATCACTATCTAAAGCAGAAGTCGGTTCATCTAATAATAATAATTTAGGTTGCATGATCAACCCTCGCGCCATACTTACGATTTGTCGTTGTCCAAGAGATAATTGTAACTCATTGCGAGTTAACCAATTATCAGGAATAGATAAATGCGATCGCCATTGTTCAAGACGTTGTTCAATCTCAGTTTGAGGTAGTTTTTGTAATAGGAGAGGATAAGTAAGGGTTTCTTCTACCGTCATCCCTAATAATTTGGGTTCTTGAGGCACTAAAACAACCTGTTGACGTAATTTAATAGAGGGGATATTAATTAAAAATTGACCATCAAATTCTATTAAACCAGAGGAGGGATCTTGTAAACGGTTAATCAGACGTAATAGGGTAGTTTTTCCGGCCCCAGACTGCCCCATAATTCCCAAGCGATCACCTAAATTAAGACTAAAAGAAATTTCCTCCAACAAAGAAATTTTTCCTAGAGAATCACTTAAACTAACGTCCGATAATCGTAATAATGGTGTATTTTGTTCCTTCATTAGATCTCTTACAAAAATAAGTTTTTTTTGCCATTATTTATCATAATAAGTACAGCTAGGGCTAGTTTATTGAGTTTTTTAGTGAGAATCATGGAGTTATGTAAAAAACCCGCCCCTACAAATTTTATGTAATTAATTTTGTCTACCTACTTAGAAAAGATTTATTCTGATTTTTGTTCAGTAGGTAAAACTCTCCCAGGAACATTTTCTAAAGACTCTAATAGTGCTTGGGAACCGGCAATAATATCTCGTTCTTCACCCCCTAAATAAAGTCTTCCAAAGCTACCAATAGCCGAAACCTGTAAAATATTAATTAGAGCCGCTTTTTCAGCCTCATTAGCCGCTAAAGCAGCATAAGCGGCCGGTTGAACTTCCAAGACATAAAGAGTTTGTCCGGCCAAAATCATTTGTCCGCGTCGGCTACGATTAATTAATTGAGCTTGATAAGCATCGATATTACGGATAATTTGACTAGAAACCACTTGAGGTTTGAGACAATCTTGTTGACTGACCCCTAAAGCTGATAAAATAGCTTTTCCGGCTGCTCGCACTTCCCCTTGATTGCTAGAATGAATTTCTAAGAGTCCATAGAGACGTTCAACAAATTGTACTCCCGGACGCACAACTGCCGATTTTAAGGCCACATCTGTAATACGATTGATTTCGATACCTGGAGAAATTTCAATCCAGAGAGAAGCATCTCCAGGAAGAGGTAAAAATCCTAACGCGACGGTTCCAATATAGGCAGCGTGTTGAGATTGTAAACGATCTAAGTACACATAACTGCGTAGTTCAACTCCCAAAGTTTAATTCTCCTATACAATTTGAGTCTAAACCACATTACCGGAAATTTGGGTTTAAGGTTCCCCGTCTCGAAAAGGAGCGGCTTTATATGGTGTATGATATTAAGGATAGCGGATAGGGTAATCAACCGCTTCAAAAACCCAGTCATCGAAGGATGAACGAACCTTGAAAACGGAACATATAGGGTTCTGATGGGAAAAGCACCATTAGGTAAAATAGGCTGAGGAGTGTCAATTTATCCCAAATTACAATAAATTACTGAAAAGCTTAATGATCCCAGGTCTAGGAATAAAAGAGGGAATTAAACAATCAGTGCGATCGCGGATCTTGTAGTGCGATCGCTGACGAGTGTAGGTTGGGTTGAGGTAACGAAACCCAACATGATCCTTCCTTATCATATACATTTAATAGTTGAGCGTTACAATTGAAAATATCAATCTCATCCCTTAACTAAAATGACGATCAAAGAATTGCTATTACTCGAAATTGATAATACTTCCAACGAAATACTAGAAGACATATTTAACTTCTTAAAATCACTCAAAACAACACCTAAACAACCCATAGCTACCTATAGAGAACTATTAGAACGCATCGATTACCTAGAGGCGGTTGTAGGTATTCGCAAAGGTTTAGAAGAATTTGAACAAGGTAAAGGAATTCCAGCCGATCAAGCATTGTTAAGCCTACAAAACAAATTTAATATTCCTCCACGCCAATGATTTATAATGTTTTCATTGAGCCAACCGCTTTTCAAGAAATTGAAACATCCTATCGGTGGATGTGCGATAATCTGAGTGCTGAAGTTGCCAATAATTGGTATTACGAACTTCAAGATGCGATAACTTCTCTGCAAAAATTTCCCTTACGATGTGGCATAGCACCAGAGGCGGATGTAATTGGTCGTGAAATTCGACAACTGTGGGTTGGAAAACGAAGAAAATATCGGGTTTTGTTTGTTATTGAAGAAAATGTTATAGCAATTCTTCATGTTCGCCACAGTCACCAATCCTATCTCACGGAAGAATCGGACTAACCTACCCTACTATTAGAGAAAGGGGAAGGGTGGGAAAGGTTTTAATTCCTATTGTCGCACCATGGGCTATCCCACAGTTCACCCCACTGGTTAACCCTAATGCTAAGGGAGTGGTCACAGGGACATCCGCTTCCCCAGTTAAACCTGCTTCTTTAACAATCCCTGCCATTTTATAAGCATTAATCGGATTTGCTCGTGGAATGGTAATAGTCCGTTCTCCATTCGTCATCATATCACCCAAAACCAGACTAATGAGCTTAAAATAGAAAGGTTGTGCATTAATTATTATTTACTATGGCTGTTCCTAAGAAGAAAACCTCTAACACCAAGCGCGATCAACGTAAAGCGCATTGGAAACGTAAAGCTGCTCTAGAAGCCCAAAAAGCCCTATCTTTGGGTAAATCTATTTTAACTGGTCGCTCCAATAGCTTTGTCTATCCTCAAGAAGAAGAAGAAAGCGAAAACGAAGAATAAATCCATTGTAGGGGTCAACGGCCATTGATCCCTACAATTTATGATTTAAGGTCGAGTAGAACAACGATAAAAGGGTTTTTTGACTACCGTAGCGGGGTAATATTTGCCGCGAATTTCTACATCAACGGTTTGTCCGATTTTACCTAAAGCTTTGGGAACATATGCTAAAGCGATCGCTTTGCCGACGGTTGGACATAAAGTACCACTGGTAACTTCTCCAACGACTTGACCATCGGATAAGATAGGATAACCATGACGGGCAATATGTCGTCCTTCCATCTCTAACCCGACTAAGCGACGGGAGACACCATTAGCTTTTTGTTGTTCTAAAATATTACGTCCAATAAATTCGCCTTTACTGTTGAGATGAACTAACCATTTTAAATCTGCTTCTAAAGGAGTGGTTTTTTCGTCCATATCTTGACCATAGAGACACATAGCGGCTTCTAAACGTAATGTATCTCGCGCACCTAGTCCACAAGGGGTAACATCAGCTTTTAAGAGCGATCTCCAGAGGGATTTTCCTACATCTGGATCAAGCATAATTTCAAAGCCATCTTCTCCGGTATAACCAGTACGAGCAATAAAAGCAGGTTGTCCTAATACTTTGGTTTCTAGATGACCAAAAAATTTAATTTGACTAAGATCTTCTGTTACTAAAGGTTGTAATTTTTCTAGACTTTGGGGTCCTTGAATAGCGATTAAAACTTTTTGTTCTGATAAATCAGTTAAGGTAACGGCAGTGTTTTCTAGATGAGACAATAACCAAGTTTTATCTTTTTCTTTGGTTGCCGCATTAACAATGATCATCCCTCGTTGTTCTGCTGTATTTGCCTCCCCCTGATAATAAACAATGATGTCATCAATAACACCTCCATCGGGGTTGAGGAGGACTGTATATTGAGCTTGTCCGGGTTTTAGGCGTTCTAAATCTGAAGGAACGAGTAATTGTAAGGCTTTGATTAAGTCTTGACCTTGAAGGGCAAATTTCCCCATGTGAGAGATATCAAACATCCCTACAGCCTTTCGGACTGCCTCATGTTCTTGCTTGAGTCCACTAAATTGAACGGGCATTTCCCAACCGGAAAATTCTGTCATTCGGGCTTTGCTTTCAACTATCAGATCAAATAGGGGGGTACGAGAAAGGGTAACAGAAGATTCTGATTTGGCCACGGTTTCTTAAGTAAAATAACTCATCAATATTTTACTGTATTTGATCGCGTTCTAAGATTCTAAGCGAATATTTTGACCCGTTCCATCGGTTCTATATACCCAATTTTTACTGCCATCACTCACCACAATGCGCCATCCCTCTACTAAAGCTTGGGTACAAAATTCATCTGGTTTAGCCAAACCTAAACAGCCATCTGACCAAGTTTTAGCTTCATTTTCCTGAATTTTTAGCTGATTTACCCCAATTCCTGTATTTTTTGATATGTCCTGAGTCACAGCGTCAAGGACTGTAATAGGAGGTTTAGCTTGATTCATAACAGATTCTTGATTGTCCTGATTTTTTTTAGCAGATAAAGGTAAAGAATTGGTTAACGATGACTGACATCCCCAACAACTTATCCAAACCAACAAACAAACAGACAAGCAAAATTGTTTCATAATCTCATTCCTCAAATTTTTTGCTCTTAGGTGTATAATTTACTCTCACTTTTGGGAATTCTTAAGATATCAAGACATCTTTGCCCATCCTCCCTATGTCTTCTCTTTGGTTTTTCACTCAACCGTTGTTAGCTCAAACTACAGAAAATTCGCCTTCTATTTTTATCACTCCCCATACTGACTCAAAAAGCCCCACTGAACCGATTTGGATGGTTAGCACGATAACACTGTTAGTTATCATAACCGGTCTCATTATCTATGGTAACTGGCAACTCACTCAAATGACTAAAGCTCTTAATTTTGAAAAATTTAAAAATAAAGATTTAAAAAAAAAATTAAAATTAGCTTTAGTAACTATCAGAAAAATGGAAGAAAATCCCGATCTTATTCATGCAAGGGAATTTAACCTTGATTATTTAAGGATGCGAATGGATGAAGAAGTATTTCATTATGTGGTTGTTAATCAAATTAAACTGAAAGTAACACAATTGATGGGGACAGCATTACGACCCAGTACAGATAAAGTCCAAGCTGGAGTGATTACTGGAGGACGGCCCATTGACGAAAATTTCGACGTTACTTATGAAATAGAAACCCAAGAAGGAAAATGGAATAAAGGGATTTTATTTCGTATTCAAATTAAATTAACTAAATTACCTAAGCAGTCAAGTTCTAATAGCGTTCATCAAATTATTGAATGTATTGAAACCTTTTTAGCCCCTAATCTAAATCAAAAAAATTGGCAGCCAGCAATTCATGGTCAGATTGTCTCTATGAATTGGGATCAAAAAGCTAAACCGACTCCTTTATTAGTGTTAGAACAATCAGAAGAAGGTATCAATCTCAGTAATATTGTGTGAGACTTCAGAAGTTAGTTTTAGGATTTAACTTTAAAAGCTGAAATTTCAGTTTGTAATCCTTGAGCCGCATCGTCTAATTGTTCTAATACAAGATGAGTATCATGCAAAGAATAAGCCGTTTGTTCAGACCCTTCACTTAACTGTTCCATCGCCTCTCGAATGTGCCGCGCGCTTCGAGATTGTTCTTCCATGCTTTTACTTACTAATTCAAAACGAGGGTTAATCCGTTGTACTTGTTCGATCACTTGAGCAATTTTATGACTAATATTTCCTACATCTTGCACACTACTACTAACTTCTTTATTAAATTTATCCATTTCCATAACTCCTGTAGAAACTGCAGATTGCATTTCTTTAACCATCTGTTCAATTTCTAAAGTAGCGACAGCAGTTTGATCAGCTAAACGACGAATTTCTCTAGCAACTACGGCAAAACCAGCCCCATATTCTCCCGCTTTTTCTGCTTCAATTGCAGCATTAAGAGATAATAAGTTAGTTTGATCAGCTACTTTAGTAATGGTTAAAACCACACTATTAATATTATGTGCTTTTTCACTCATTACCCCTAATTTAGAAGCAATAGAAGTAGTTGCTTCTGCTAGTTGACGCATGGTGGTTTCCATGCTACCTAACTCAGTTTGTCCTTGACTTGCTGCTTGGGCCGTTCCTTGAGATAACTCAGTAATTTGTTCCATTGTTTTGACTAATTCTTCAGAAGTATTAGCAATTTCTTGAGCGGTTGCTGTTACCTCATTAGTCGAAGCGATTTGTTCAGTTAAAGTAGCTTCTAATTGTTTTCTAGAAGCAGCCATTTGTGTCGTAGAACTGGTAATGGAAATACCAGATTGTTGCACCTTAGAAATCAATCCATTGAGGTTATTTATCATGGTTTTTAAGGCTTCTAATAATTGACCGATTTCGTCATTAGAAGTTATCTCAACTTGAGTCGTGAGATTACCTTCAGAGACTTGTTCGGCAATTTTTACGGCTTTCCCTAAAGAAATTGCAATACTACGAGTCATCCAATAACCTAACCCTAAAATAGCGATAATGCTGGTAAGAAAAATGATAGAAACAAGGGTGACTGTAGTTTGTGTATGCTTTTGAGCTAATTGGGCAGAATTTTGTGAAAAACTGACCACTTGTTGTAACAAACTGGTATTTTCTGTCTTAAGTTTTTCTTGTAAAACTTGCAGATCATTGGCTGCTAATTTAGCTTTTGCTATTTCATTGGTATTAAGTAATCTAAAAAGTTCATTAGCTTTATTACTAAATAAAATATAATTTTGCTGATAATCATTTAAGGTATGACCAATTTCTTGAAAATTTTGCTTTTCTGTTTCATTTATTGCACTATTAAGTTGTTCTCCAATTAAACTTTGGGCTTTCTCAATCGCTACATTAACAAGATTTTCTTTGTCTCCAAATTCATCTTTAGCTTGATTAAAACTTCCTTGATCAAATTTACCATTAGTCTGATTAATTCCTAGTCTAAAAGCTTGCTCAAAGTTCACTACTTGAGCTAATTGATTTTCCTGCATTTGAATCAGATTTTGGATCAAATTGAGATCCTTTTCTGCCATATTTTTGACTTCGACATTTAGATTAGACATTCCCACTCTAGTAATAACAGCCCCAACGGACATACTAACTGCTGAAAAAATTAGTAAGCCGAGTAATTTAGATTCAATGGTCAGTGATTTGCGAGTCTTCATAATATTTAATCTCCGTCATTTTCTAGTCGTTGAATTCGATTTTTTAGCACTGCTGCTCCTTTAATATCTCCTTGACTTTCCCTCAATAAAGCTAAATGTAATAAAGCTTCACGATCATTGGGCTTAAGGTAAATTGCTTTTTGAAAATATCGCTGTGCTTGTTCAATTTGTCCTTGCGCTTGATAGATTTCTCCTAGTAATAAATAAGCTGAGGCATCAATCGGAGATCTTTGCAGATGACGTTGACATTCCTGAGTTGCTTCTTCTAATTGTCCTTGATTAGCCAGTTTTTGCGCTGTTTCTAAGGTAGAAATTTTATAATCCATTTTACTTTTTTGAGCTATAATCGGTTGACTCAGGGGAGACTTGAATCGGATCTGGGGTTTCTCAGAGGTTTGAAGAATTTTTTGTTTGATATCAGGAGTATTCAGGATTTTTTGGTAAGCAAAAGCTGATGGATGAGCCACAAAGCGCAAAGAAGGGGATTTAATCAGAGTTGTTTCCACTGCTCCGACAAACAGTAACCCTCCTTCACATAATAAACGTTCTAAAGTTTCGAGCGCACGATTTCGAGCATTAGTATCTAAATAAATCAGTAAATGACGACAAAAAATTATCTGATAAGATGGCAGAGTCGGCAACCAAACAGAAAACAAATTTTTCTGAGTAAACGTTACTTGATGGCGAACTTCTTGACAAATTTGTGAACCATCTTTAACCGGATAAAAAAATTTATCATGTTCTACCCAATCATGAGAGCGAAAGGAATTATTGCCATAGATTCCTTGTTTTGCTTTGATTAAAGCTTCTTGACTTATATCCATACCATCAATGTGAAATTGTTGTGGTTTTAATGGAGTATCAAGTAAAGTTATGGCAATCGAATAAGGTTCCTCTCCCGTCGAACAAGGTATACTCAAAACCCGTAATTTTTTGTAGGGATTATGGGGCAACCAATCCGTGTTAACGTGGTGACGTAGCAAAGAAAAAGCCTCTCGATGTCGAAAAAACCAAGTTTCTCGAATCACAATT
Source organism: Aphanothece sacrum FPU1 (assembly GCF_003864295.1). Lineage (NCBI taxonomy): Bacteria > Bacillati > Cyanobacteriota > Cyanophyceae > Chroococcales > Aphanothecaceae > Aphanothece > Aphanothece sacrum. The sequence goes on from NZ_BDQK01000001.1 coordinate 414,405, forward strand.
TGTTCCACCAGATTTTGCAGTTCTTCGGGAGATGTTTGTAACCGTTTTAGATAGCTACTAAGCTCATTTAACTGACAAGCTTTTTGACGCATAGCGATCGCTTTTCTCAAATGGCGATCGCTAACTTTGGGCATTTCCCACCCCATTTTTTGGGTGAGTAACTTCTCAATGGCTGTTTTTTCCTGACTCATGTTAGTTAGACCGATTTTCAGGTAATAACCATGCCCGTTGTGAGTCGGATAATAATTCTTCGACTCGTAATCTTTGAATCATTCCCTGTTGTTCGGGAATCATTTCTCCTAAATAAGGGGTAGAATTGGAGGATAATTCCGCAGGAATTAATTCGCTTTCTGGTTTATACAGGGTATCTGTCACTCTTTCTGCGACTAATCCTAGATACCGGGTAGTGCCGTTGGGCATGGGATAATTAACCATCATAATTCTTGTACTAAGACAACGACGACAGCAATCGCCCCTAATTATGAAGCATAAATCAATCGCCGGAACAATTTTACCCCGATAATTAAAGACTCCAGCCACATATTCAGGAGCTTGATATAGCTTTTTTAACAAGACTTGGGGGATAATTTCTACTACCTGTTTACAGTCAATGGCATATTTTTCATCACCGAGATGGAATAGGAGTAACAACATAAGAGGGTTTGGCAATGAGTCTTAAAGAAAGTAGGGAGTAGGGGAAGTTGGGGGCTGAATTGATGTTCATTGAATTGCTTCTGTTTTTAATTTTACTGCCAAAATTGGACTCATTTCTCTAACTTAAGGATTAAATGTGAAAATTTTTCAACAATTTAATTGTTTTTTTGATTATTGTCCCTAACCCAAACTTGATTATCTCAAAACTTGGCCCTTATTATTAATTTAAATCTATCGGGCTTGTCCCCTTTTTACACAAGATTAATTTTTTTGTCTAGTCTCATCGAAAGGTAACTTTTTTGAGACAATCAAGAGGGAGAAATCTATACAGTGATTATCGCAGAATTAATCGCCAATTATGTCAGAAACAACCATCGAATCTATCTTACAAGAAACCCGGCTATTTTATCCTCCCTCTGAATTTGCCCAAGAAGCCGAGATCAACAGCTTAAAAGCTTATGAAGAACACTATGCCGAAGCTAAGGCTGATCCCCAAGCATTTTGGGCAAAACTAGCCCAAAAAGAATTACATTGGTTCAAGAAATGGGATCAAGTTCTCGACTGGCAACCTCCCTTTGCTAAATGGTTTGTCGGAGGCAAACTTAACATCTCTTATAATTGTCTAGATCGACACTTGACTACCCCCAGACGCAATAAAGCAGCCATTATCTGGGAAGGAGAACCCGGCGACTCTCGCACCTTAACCTATGCTCAACTCCATCGGGAAGTCTGTCAATTTGCTAACTCGATGAAACAGTTAGGAGTTAAAAAAGGCGATCGCGTGGGTATCTATATGCCTATGATCCCAGAAGCAGCGATCGCCATGTTAGCTTGCGCTCGCATTGGTGCGCCTCATAGTGTGGTTTTTGGCGGATTTAGCGCAGAAGCTCTCAAAGATCGCTTAGAAGATGCTCAAGCTAAGCTTGTTATCACGGCTGATGGGGGTTTTCGTAAGGATAAAGCTGTTCCTCTCAAAGCGCAAGTAGATTTAGCTCTAGAACATGGGGCCCCTACCGTCGAAAATGTGATTGTGGTTCAACGTACTAAAGAACCAATTACTATGGTAGAAGGACGGGATCATTGGTGGCACGATCTCCAAAAAACCTCATCCCCACACTGTCCGGCGGAAATTATGGATAGTGAAGATACTCTGTTTATTCTCTATACCAGTGGTAGCACAGGAAAACCCAAAGGTGTGGTACATACTACCGGAGGATATAATCTCTACACCCACATGACCAGTAAATGGGTCTTTGATCTCAAGGAAACTGATGTATACTGGTGTACGGCTGATGTAGGCTGGATCACAGGTCATAGTTATATTGTCTATGGCCCTCTGTCTAATGGGGCCACAAGTTTAATGTATGAGGGGGCCCCCCGTGCTTCTAACCCTGGTTGTTTCTGGGATGTGATCGAAAAATATGGAGTCAATATTTTCTATACTGCTCCGACAGCAATTCGCGCTTTTATTAAAATGGGAGAAGATATCCCGAATGCTCGTGATCTCTCCTCTTTGCGTCTTTTAGGAACTGTTGGCGAACCCATTAACCCTGAAGCTTGGATGTGGTATCATCGCGTCATTGGTGCAGAACGCTGTCCCATTGTGGATACTTGGTGGCAAACGGAAACCGGAGGAATCATGGTAACAGCTTTACCTGGAGCCATTCCCACTAAACCTGGCTCAGCTACTCGTCCTTTTCCTGGCATTATAGTTGATGTGGTCGATAAACAGGGTAATCCTGTCCCTGATAATACGGGAGGGTATTTGGTGGTTAAATATCCTTGGCCAAGTATGTTACGCACGGTTTATGGCAACCCTGAACGTTTTCGCAAAACCTATTGGGAAGAAATTCCTCATATTGATGGACAACCTGTTTATTTTGCCGGAGATAGTGTCCGTCGGGATGAAGATGGCTATTTTTGGATTATGGGACGGGTGGATGATGTCATGAATGTGGCAGGTCATCGCTTAGGTTCAATGGAGTTAGAATCAGCTTTAAAGTCTCATCCTGGGGTCGCTGAGTCTGGTGTGATCGGTATCCCTGATGAGATCAAAGGAGAGGAGATCGTAGCTTTTGTGATCTTAAAAAATGATTTTAGTCCCTCTGATGATTTAGTCAAGGAATTAAAACAGCACGTGATGGAAGAAATTGGTGCGATCGCTCGTCCAGGAGAAATTTACTTTACGGATGTTTTACCGAAGACTCGTTCGGGTAAAATTGTCCGTCGCTTTTTACGTCAAATAGCGGCCGGACAAGAAATTGTCGGTGATAGAAGCACTGTGGAAGATCCCACTGTTTTAGATAAGTTAGAAGCAGAAATCCGTGAAAAACACCCTAAAGTTGGATAAGTTGAATTGATCTTTCGGGTTTGTCGAGGTAACTGATAAATCGTCTCCACAAACCCTAAACTCCTTGTTCTAAACCCCGCACCTAATACCCTACCGTTATGATTCAACTTCTATCCTTTCTCCAACAAGCAGTTAATTTTGGGGTTCATCATGCTACTGAGCAACCTCCTTCAGAAACTTTAACAAAGGCTTTATTAGATGCAGAAAAAACCGCTAAAAAAGTTAAGCCTCATTATACACCAGAACAATTACAAGGAACTTGGCGACTCTGTTTTATTACGGGAACAAAAAAAGCGCAAAAACAGGCAGAAATAGTTCTGAAATCCGGGCGTTATCTTCCTAGTTGGGCTAAAATTGAACTTACTTATCAGACTAAAAATGAGTCTATTTTTCCTGAGTTAGACACCCTAACTAATTCCATTGAATGCGGTGGATTTCATTTAATATTAGCTGGGCCAGCTAAATTTATTAACATTAAAAATATTCTTGCTTTTGATTTTACTAAATTAACCTTAAAATTCGGAGGAATGACTCTATATAATGGTAACATTCCGAGCGGTAAACAAAGAGAAAATAAATTTTATCATTCTAGTCTTAGTCAACAAGCTTTTTTCTCCTATTTCTTAATTGAAGATAATCTCATTGCTGCTAGAGGAAAAGGAGGAGGTTTAGCTCTTTGGGGACGATAAGAATCTAAAAGATAAGGGAACGGTTTATGATATAAAAAGTATAATGTCAAAAAACGTGAAAGGAAAATGGATATTACTACCCTACTGACACAAGATACCCTGATCGCGGCCTTACTCTACCTAACTTTAAGTGTTCTATATCTTTTGATTCTTCCTGGATTTGTCTATTTTTACCTGAAAACTCGTTGGTATGTAGCCAGTTCCTTTGAACGCGGGTTTATGTACTTCCTGATGTTCTTCTTTTTCCCAGGAGTCCTACTTTTAAGTCCTTTTTTGAATTTTCGCCCTAAACGTCGTCAATTAATCTAGAATACAACTTATAGACCCATCATGAGACGAATTGATGTCATAGCCATTGGCTTCGGGGTATTTATCGCCGGAGGGGTCGTCTATATGTTGTTTCAGGCAGTTGGATTTGACCAAATATCCGCCGGAATCTGGAGTCAAGCTTTATTAGTAGGGGGTTTAGTGGTCTGGACACTGACCTATTTGTTACGAGTTGCGGGTCAAAAAATGACTTACAATCAACAGATACAAGACTACAAAGATGCTGTCTTGCAAAAAAGCTTAGACGAGATGACCCCAGAAGAACTCGAAAAGCTACAAAAAGAAATTGAACAACAATGATAACCTCGGTTTCCGACTGTTTCCAAGCTTTGCGCGATCGCGGCGAATGTGCATTAATTCCTTTTATAACCGCAGGTGATCCCGATTTAGAGACTACTGCCAAGGCCTTACGACTTCTAGATGTTTCGGGAGCCGATATAATTGAGTTAGGGGTTCCCTATTCTGATCCTTTAGCAGATGGCCCAGTTATCCAAGCAGCGGCCACTCGCGCTTTGGGTCGAGGGGTTAAATTAGAAGATGTCTTAGCGATCGTCAAAGAGGTCAACCAAGACATTAAAACCCCGATTATTCTGTTTACTTACTACAATCCTATTTTTTATCGGGGAATTGAAGCTTTTCTGCAACAAATTAAAGCAGTTGGGGTACAGGGTCTAGTAGTGCCTGATTTGCCCCTAGAAGAAGCTTCAAACCTCTTAAAACCTGCTAGTGAGATGGGGATTGAAGTTACCTTATTAGTGGCTCCTACGAGTCCCTTAGAACGAATAAAAGCGATCGCTGCTCAATCTCAAGGGTTTATTTATTTGGTGAGTGTTACAGGGGTAACGGGAATGCGCACCCAAGTGGCCGCCAGAGTTGAAGATTTAATCACTAATTTACGTCAAGTGACGGATAAACCCATTGGGGTAGGTTTTGGCATTTCTCAAGCTCAACAGGCTTTACAGGTCAAAAAATGGGGAGCAGATGGGGTGATTGTAGGGAGTGCGATGGTTCAAAGATTAGCCGAAGGGACACCCGAAGAAGGGTTAAAAGCGGTGGGAGAATTTTGTCGGACTCTTAAACAAGCACTGATTGACACTCCTACTGTATTTTAGTCCACCAAAATCCTTCTGTCGAACTCAGGTCATTGAAAATTTTTGGTCAAAGGTCAAAGGGACACTTTGAGCGATCGCAATCTATTTAAAGCAGCAGCTAATTCAAAGCGACGAAAGAACACTAAATCACCTTGAGGAAACTCACTAATACAATCTAATCCCTCAGAGGCAATATCAGCCATAACTTTATCTAAAATCTTGGATAAGGTACATTGACCCTTCATATAAGTATTTTTAGCATAGATAAGGGCTGCCGCGATCGCCCGTAATTGTCCAGTTTCCACAATTTGTTCTACTGCTGTTAAATCAATTTCCTCTGTCCCAAACCCCACCTCATCTACATCTCTTACCTTAACTTTAACTGCCTTATGCCCTCTACTGGGGTCAATACTCTCAGATAAGGGCATTCTAGGGGTAATTTTCCCAAAAGTGTCCCCCCCTTCCCACAAACGCTCATTTAAGTGCTGTTGAGCAATCAATTTAGCTTGTTTGGTCACTTCTTCGGGCTGAAAATTATTCATGGTGATGACTGTATCGGCCACCTCAAAATAATCCCCACTGCCTCCCATCACCAAAATAGTAGACACCCCATAATCTGTATAAAGTTGCCTGATTTTATCAATTAAGGGGGTAATTGGTTCTTTTTCTTTACTAATTAATTGTTGCATCCGGCGATCGCGGATCATGAAATTAGTGGCGGCCGTATCTTCATCTATAAATAAGACTTTGGCCCCAACTTCTAAAGCTTCTATGATATTAGCCGCTTGAGACGTACTGCCACTAGCATTAGTAGTAGAAAAATTGTCCGTTGAACGTCCTTGAGGTAACTGATTAATAAAGGGAGAAATATTGACTCCAACAATACTACGCCCATCTTCAGCCCTAATTTTAACCCCTGTTGGCTCACTAATCACAAATTCTCTGCCATCTTCGGGAATATGATTATAAACTCCCAATTCTAAAGCCCGTAATAAGGTAGATTTGCCATGATATCCACCCCCAACAATGAGAGTAATGCCTTGAGGAATGCCCATTCCTTCAATTAAACCCCGATTTGGACAATTAAAACTCACTTCTAGGGATTTTGGGGATTGAAAGGGGATGGCCTCCGTTTCTAAGGGACGGGCATCTACCCCACTGCGACGGGGTAAAATAGAGCCATTAGCCACAAATTCCACTAAACCCCGTTTTCCTAATTCTTGCCGTAACCAGTCGGCATCTTCAACGGTTTCTACCTGTTTTCGTAACGCTTCTGGGTTCAAGGCGGAATATTTCAAGGCCCGATCAACAATTTCCGGGATATCCTCACATAACATCTGGGCCGCTTGACGACCCAAAATTGTACGTCCTCGGGCCGGAAGTCCTACAAAAAAGCGGATTTCTAGGTTTCCTTCTCTAACAAAAGCGGCGGTACGTTTTAAGATTTCTTGTCCGACAGAAACAATGGCAATAAGTCCACTTTTTCCTGTCCCCCGATGACTACTAATTTGACGGGCAACTTGGTCAAATTGTCGGATAAGATAGTCTTCTAGACCTAAAGTTCGACTAGGGGACTGATAAAGACTAGGAGGAAATTGGGCTACAAATGCCGGAATTTTTAGGATAATTTTACTAGGAGAGGCGAAGGGATCACTTTGAACATGATCAATAATTAGGATAAAATCCTGAAATTGATAACTCCCTTTGATGTCTTGATAAGCTTTATAACCTCGTCCATCTAAGGCTAAAAGTTGATTATAGAGGGTTTGCTCATTGGACATACTTATTTATAATAAAACGTTAAATATCAAGGCTTAATGGTATTTATTTTAAAGTTAAAGGAACATTACCGCAATTTAGGGAACCAAGTGCCGTAACTCATCAGTTATCATCTTCTCGTGATGGGTTACGCTGCGCTAACCCATCCTACTACAATCATTAACTAATGAACTTTTTGGGCTTAAGTTGACACCAATGCATGATATTACAACCCTACTAAACTGACCATAAGATGGCTATTTTATGTTATGTTAAGTTTTGTAAAGGTTCTAAGCTTAGCAGGGGAAATACGATGAATTTGGTAATTCCAGAAACGGTGAAATTCTGGTCACAGTTTGGTCATCCCATTCTGATGTGGGTGTTGTTAGGGTTAACGGTTTATGCGTTGTATTCAGGTATTCAGTGGCGCAGAACTCGTACGGCGGACAAAGATACTCGAAAAGAGTTAATTCAAAAAGATTTTCGCACAAAACACTATCAAATTGGGTCACTTTTATTGGCGTTGATGGTATTAGGAACTATTGGCGGCATGGCAGTTACTTATATTAACAATGGTAAGTTATTTTTTGGGCCTCATCTGTTAGTGGGTTTATCCATGACGGGACTTATAGCCATATCGGCTGCTTTAATTCCTTTGATGCAAAAAGGTAACGAATTTGCTCGTTATACTCATATTACCTTAAATGTTACTTTGTTGGGTTTATTTACTTGGCAAGCGGTAACAGGTATGGAAATTGTTCAAAAAATTCTTAGCAAATTATAAGGGCAATTTTTATAAGGGGTGTAATAGTTTACGCCTCTTTTTTTAATCTCTATATATCAAACTTTATGGTTCTACAGGACTTATTATGCTAAATTATCAGTTTTGAACTCATTTCAATGTTTGAACATTAATATTTCGTCCTTCCCTAAGAACAATTCTTTCCCCATAAGTCAGTAATTTATCCAGGGTATTGAGTCTATTTTCCCACACCTGAAACTGATAAGGTTGACGAATTTTATATTGTCCCATAGCTATAGAAAATTGTTGCTGAAATTGACTCAAAGCCTTTCTCGCAGCGATTAAATGTTGTGACGATGGTTCATTAGCTAATTGATTTAAGGCATTGCCTAAATTACCTTTTTGTTGATTCCAAACAGTTAAACGAACAGGTGCAATTACTAATTGTTGATTATTAAGTAAAAAATTCCACTCCTGTTCTAATGCTTGATACCTTCCCACTGCTGCTTTAAAAGGTTGACGATAGGGTAAAGCTTGAGAGGTTTTAGGGGTTTGAGTACGACTTAACAACGTTTGTAGAGAAGGGGTTAAATTTTCGGCGGCAAAGAGGGCAAAACCTCCTCCTGGCATATTACGAATTAACTGTAATTGATCGATGGTTACGGAGTCAGGAACTTTTAATAAACGTAAACCCGGAACCACTAAAGCTGAACCCGATAAAGATTTATCAAATAAGGGTTGAGTCCGTTCTTCTAAACGATCTGTATCTAAAGCATAGGTCATCAAAACAATCATATCTACCCAACCACGACTGATCCATTCTTCCCAATTTTGTTGCAGTCGAAAAAGGCGATCGCGTTGTTCAATAGGAAATACGGAAGCTGACACAATTAAATCAGGTCGTTTTCGTTTGAGTTGTGTGGCAGCATTAGCGACAAAACTATCTACTTGACGCACGCGAAACCCTGTCCACTGGTTCCATAAAGGATGTCCAGGAGAAATTTCAATCGGATCAACCCCAGTGATATCTTTAAATAAGGCGCGCGAAGCTTTACTATAACCAAAGGTTTGATTAAGTTGGGGTTGTTGGAAAGGATAACGAATATAGTCAAATTGAATCCCGTCTACATCATAATTACTAACAATTTCATCAAAAAGAGAGAGTAAATATTGCTGAACTTTGGGATTAGCTGGATCAAGAAATGCCTTTTTGAATTGTGGTCCTTTATCAAAAAAATTCCCTTCTTGATCCGTAATACCCCAATCAGGATTACGAGATAGTACGGGACCTAAATAATCTATAGGTTGTTCTAATACTTTATTATGCCCTTGATTGGCTGCCCCAAAAACCCACACCCAAGCGTGTATTTCCATTCCCCGTTCATGGGCTAATTTAATTGCCACTTTCAGAGGGTCCCAACCTTTGGTTAAGGGGTTTTGTTCCGGGGCCACACGACTCGGATAAATGGGATAGCTGGCGTTAACTGTTTCAATAAAGACTGTATTAATGCCTGATTGGGCCATTCTGTCAAAAATCACTGCTAAATCGGCTTCTGAACTATTTTTGACGATAGTTCCCCTATCTAACCACATGGCCCTGATTTCCGGTTGAGCAAATTGGCGATCGGTAGGATAATTATCCCAAAGACTACGACGCGCTTTTAACCATACTTGTCGCCCTTGCTCATATTGTTGTTGGTTAATCAGTTGATAAAATTGGTTTAAACTTTGTTTGGCTTCAATGAGGGTTTGATGGGACTGATGAACAACGTCTGAGGGCTTAGTTTGAGGGGGATCTAAGGGCTGTTGGGTCAGTTTAAGGGAAGATCTATCTAAACCGCTATTGCTGGCTTCTGTGGCTAAAAGAGTGCTTTCAAAACGAGCAATAAGATTTTCCAGTTCTTCTCCCATGGTCTTAGCTTGCGTCACTGATATAGCAGAAGGAACTGCGGTATTATTCAATGGTTTAGGACTGGAGGCAACAGTAGGAGCAACAGGACGAGAAGATTGAGGAAATGATGGGTTAGGAGTTTCTATCGGTGGAGTAGGAGTTGCTGGCGATGGAGTGTTAGGGATATATTGTTGAGGTAGAATGGGAAAAGGTTCGGTTTTTTGGTTAGAATTAGGGTTACAAGGGGTAATTTCTGCTGCTCCAGGAATGGAAAGTTGACTATTTTGATTAACCCCATAGCGATTTAAAGCTGTTTGTAACCAAGCCGTATCAAAGGCTGCTGAAGTGACGCTATCTACTCCCCAACGCCAGCCTAAAAAGATAGTATTGTCTTTGAGAAGAACGGCAGGAGGTTTGCCTTGGGTTTGCCAAACCGCAGCAGCTTGGGTATTAATGGCAGTGGGAATGATTACACCCCCAATGAAGGTGGCAGTTAATTTTGAGGTTGTGGGGGGACTCAGTTGAGCTTTTTCTAAGAGTTTCAGGGTTGAGGGGGAGGAGTTGGGATAGCCCCAATAAGCACCAAATAGCGATCGCAGTTGGGTTTTAACTTCTAATTCTGATAAACTTCCGGTGGGGCCACTAACAATGACTTTTCCTCCTTTTCCCATCCAGGTTTCGAGGGTATCTGCTTGTTGTCCGGTGATTTGTTCGACATTGGGCAAAAATAATACTCGAATATCCCCTAAATCTTGCGTTGTTTCCCAGTTAGCTGACTCAATTACACAAAATTGCATACCTGTGGCTAAAAGGCGATTTCTGATGGATGTCCATTGTTGCGCGTTTTCTGGACTTTTGACCACACCAACTCTACCCAGGAAAGCATAGGCAGGACAGATAAATACTGTTAAGGGTAGAAAACTACATAATAGTCTGACTAAAGATTTTGAGGGAAATCTTAGAAAGTTTAGGTAATTTATTTTTTGGGTGATCAATTTTGTTTTCCTCAACACAACACTCTCCTTATCTGTGACGTTCTCCCGACCTTATCCGCAAGCGGTATAACGGGGGCTTCTAAATTGGGTTATCGGTCTTTCCCAGATTTCCGTTCGCTTATTGTATCTTAAAAAGACTATAACAATTCTCGTAGTGATGAAATACACGATGGTGAAAAATCTTCAGGGAAAAGTGGCTTTAGTTACGGGAGCAACTAGAGGGATCGGTAAGGGTATTGCTATTGGTTTAGGGGAAGCAGGGGCAACGGTTTATATTACGGGTCGCTCTCTTAATACCTCTGATAATAGTATTTCTGGGACTCTTTTAGCAACCCAACAAGCTGTAATTGAAGCGGGTGGTCTGTGTATTCCCGTTCAAGTAGACCATAGTGATGATGAGCAGATACGGTTACTATTTGAACGTATTAAAACTGAACAAAATGGACAACTTGATATCTTGGTGAATAATGTTTTTTCAGGAGTAAAAGCTATCGCTGATGCCTATGGCCAACCGTTTTGGCAACAGGAACCAATTCTTTGGGATACTATCAATAATGTTGGTCTTCGTAGTCACTATATTGCTAGTATTTTTGCTGCTCGTCTGATGAGTTCACGTCAACAAGGACTAATATGTACTATTTCTTCTTGGGGGGGACTGTCCTATATTTTTGGGGCTGCTTATGGAGTAGGAAAAGCTGCCTGTGATCGTTTGGCCGCAGATATGGCCATCGAATTAAAACCTGATAATATTACCTCGGTTTCTCTGTGGCCAGGAATTGTGGGAACTGAACAGATGTTTAAATTTGCTGAGAATATGAAGATTCAAGATCAGCAAAAGCCTCAAAATTCCGCAATTCAAGAACATTACAATTGGGAAACGCCTTTGTTTACTGGGCGAGTTATTGCTGCTTTAGCACAGCAACAAGATACCATGAATCTAACAGGTAAAGTGCAGATTGTCGCCGAATTAGCTCAACGCTATCAAATCGTTGATGAAGAGGGTAAGCGTCCGGTTTCCTTACGTTCTATGCGTTTTATTGTGCCTTCTGCTATCCCTGCTTTTAAAAAGTATGCTTGGCTTATTCCCGACTTCAAAATACCTTGGTTTATTTTGCAATGGACAATGCTCCAATCTCCTAAAATTTAACAGTAAGTTAACTTGATGTTTCTTCGGAATTAGGGAGTATGTCAATGTGCCAGCTTTTTTTCAACTAATTGACTGGTTAATTTAGGGTCAGCCCGTCCATTAGTTTTCTTCATTACTTGTCCCACAAAAAAGCCTTTTAAGTTAGTTCTTCCATTGCGGAATTTTTCGACTTCTGATGCGTTAGCTGCTATAATTTCATCAACAATTTTTTCAAGTTCCCCCGGATCAGAAATTTGAGTTAGTCCTTTTTTGTCAATAATCTTTTTAGGTGAACCGCCTTTTTCTAACAACTCTGGTAGAATATCTTTAGCAATTTTACCGCTAATAGTTCCCGTTTCAATTAATTTCACTAATTCCCCTAAATTATCAGGTTTAAGTGCAATTTCAGGAATAGTTAATTTGTTATTATTTAAGTAAGCCGCAATATCTTGAGTTACCCAATTAGCCACTAATTTCGCATCTGCACCTGTTGCTAATGCTGCTTCATAATATTGGGCAACTTCTCGATCATCTGTCAAGACACGAGCATCATAAGCAGATAGTCCAAATTCCTGTTCATAACGGGTTCTTTTTTTGGCGGGAAGTTCAGGTAATTCCTTTTTCCATGCTTCTAATTGTTCTTGAGAAACTTCAAGAGGAGGGAGATCAGGTTCTGGGAAATATCGATAGTCGCTTGACCCTTCTTTTTTCCGCATACTGATAGTTTGTTGGGTATTTTCATCCCACAAACGAGTTTCTTGATAGATTGGTTGATCATTGGTGATAGCTTCAATTTGTCGCTCTATTTCGTATTCTATCGCCCTTTGAATGGCATTAAAGGAATTCATATTTTTAATTTCTACCTTGGTGCCGAATTTTTCTTGTCCTACGGGACGCACAGAAATATTCACATCACAACGCAATGATCCTTCTTGCATATTACCGTCACCAATGCCTAAATAACGCACTATACGGCGCAATTCTTGAGCGTATTCGGCAGCTTCTTGTCCGGTGCGTAAATCTGGTTCTGAGACAATTTCTAATAAAGGAACTCCTGTGCGATTAAAGTCTACTAAAGAATGGGTTGATCCGGCTAAGCGATCGCTACCTGCATGGACTAATTTTCCTGCATCTTCTTCCATGTGTAAACGGGTAATGCCGATAGTTTTTCGAGTAATCTCTTTAGTTTTTTTATCCACTAATTCTATTTCGAGAAACCCGTTTTCTACGATGGGTAAATCGAATTGAGAAATTTGATAATTTTTAGGTAAGTCAGGATAAAAATATTGTTTTCGGTCGAATTTACTGTAAGGGGCAATAGTAGCATTAATGGCTAAGCCTAATTTAACGGCTGAAGCTAATACTTGTTCATTGAGAACAGGTAAAACGCCAGGATAACCTAAACAAACGGGACAGACGTTAGTATTAGGAGGACTATCAAACTTGGTAGAACAATGACAGAATATCTTACTAGCGGTGTTAAGTTGACAGTGGGTTTCTAGTCCAATAATGGCTTCGTATTCGATTTTGACGGGTGTTGCGGTAGTCATGGACGCTCTTTTATATAAAGCTTAACGTTTTCTCTGCTCTATTCTAACTTATTAGTCGATTATAATTAATAAAGCTCAAACTAATTTTGTCAATTTTAGCATCTGAGAACCAAGAATCTCTAAATCATCTGTAAAAGTGGAACGGGTATCTTGCCTGTTAATTAGATAATTGAAGTCAAAGAAATTAAATTATTTTGAAAAGTATTAGATTATACTAAAAATCATTAATTAATATTATATATTTATAGCTAAATTTACTTTAAAATTATTAGCTTATGTCTTCACTTAAAGAAAATAAAAATATTAGTCAGATTGAAAATAAAAATAACTTTTTAGAAAAAATAGAATCCTATTTAAAAAATTTTGTTGAACCTGTTGCATCAGAGATAGATCAATCACCTGATGCTTTAAGAACGGCTTTACAAGGATTAATTAATTATTCATTACTATCTGTAAAAATTCCAAAATTTTGGGGAGGGTTAGAATTAGATACTGAAACTTTTTATCTTTTTCAACAATTAATTTCTCGTTATTCTGGTGCATTAGCTTTTTTACAAGTTCAACATCAAGGGGCAGTTAGTGCTATTATTTCCAGTCAAAATGAGAGCTTAAAACAGCAGTATTTACCTCAAATAGTCCAAAATAAATTACTTTGTGGTTTAGGGTTTTCTCAGTTACGACGCAAGGGAGAACCAATGATTACAGCAACCCCTATTGATGGAGGATATGAAATTAATGGAACTGTACCTTGGCTCACTGGATTTGATTTTTTTGATGTTTTTTTATTAGGAGCAAATCTTGATGATGGTCAAGAAATTAGAGGGATAGTACCCTTTTCTCAATACTCTGACAATACAGGAAGTAAAATTACTTTTAGTGAGCCAATGAAATTAGGGGCGATGCAATCAACCAATACGGTAAGTGCCACTTTTAAAAATTGGTTTTTATCCTCAGAAAATGTTGTTTCTATTGCCCAAGCAGAGACAATTCATGAAAATGATAAAAAGGTGGTTCTTTATCCCAGTTTCTTAATCTTAGGATGTGCTAAAGCAGGTCTTGATATTATGGAAAAAGTCGCCCAAACCAAACAATTAGATTTTATTCAAGAAGGGTTCGAGCATCTCAATGAAGAATTCAATCATTGTCAAGAAAAAATTAAGGAAGCTATTAAAATTAAGTTTCGTTATTTTGAGGATGATTTACAATTAAGAGTATGGGCAATAAATCTGGCTCAAAGATGTACAAAAGCCGCAGTAACCGTATCTAGTGGGGCAGCAAATTATTATGATCACCCTGCTCAAAGAGTGTATCGAGAAGCCTTAGTATTTACCGTTTTTGGTCAAACAACTGATATAATGAAAGCCACTTTAGAACAATTGATGTACAATTAAAATACTATTTTCAATCATAATTTTGAGTTGTTGTTATTACTATGTATCAAACCGATGACCTAAATTATCACAAAAAAGTCCTTCCAACCATGTATGAGCTAAAGAGTGAAGACCCGGAGGAACCAGGTTTGCCTGACGAATTTCATAACTTTCAACCCCACCTACTAAGAAAGACATTTCATCCTACTAATTATTCTCCCGATGAAATGTTTATTGCTATCGATATGAACCTTTATTATGATGTACGTCATACAGGTTGGTATAAGCGTCCCGACTGGTTTGCTGTGATAGGAGTTGATCGTCTTTATGAACAACAGGATATGAGGTTAAGTTATCTGGTCTGGCAAGAAGGAGTTAATCCCTTTGTGGTGGTAGAATTACTATCACCAGGAACGGAAAAAGAAGACTTAGGACAAACCTTACGAAAAGCCGAACAACCCCCGACAAAATGGGAAGTTTATGAGCAGATTTTACGAGTTCCCTATTATATTGTTTTTGACCGTTATACTGATAATTTAAGAGGTTTTCAGTTAACCGGAAGTCGCTACACAGAATTAGAATTAATTGAACCTCGAATCTGGATGGAAGATATTGGTTTAGGGTTAGGACTTTGGCAAGGTTGTTATGAGGGGATTGAAAGACTATGGTTACGTTGGTATGATGGTCAAGGAAACTGGATTTCTACCCCTGAAGAAATAGCTGAAAAAGAAAGACAGCGTGCTGACAGATTAGCTCAAAAATTACTTGATCTCGGTATTGATTTAGAAGACTAATATTATAATTAATCATCGAGAAGCTTTAGTATTTAAAGTTTTTGGTCAAACTACTGATATAATGAGAGCCACTTTAGAACAATTGATGTACAATTAAAATACTATTTTCAATCATAATTTTGAGTTGTTGTTATTACTATGTATCAAACTGATGACCTAAATTATCACAAAAAAGTCCTTCCAACCATGTATGATCTCAAGAGTGAAGACCCGGAGGAACCAGGTTTGCCTGACGAATTTCATAACTTTCAACCCCACCTACTAAGAAAGACATTTCATCCTGTTAATTATTCTCCCGATGAAATGTTTATTGCTATCGATATGAACCTTTATTATGATGTGCGTCATACAGGTTGGTATAAGCGTCCCGACTGGTTTGCTGTGGTAGGAGTTGATCGTCTTTATGAACAACAGGATATGAGGTTAAGTTATCTGGTCTGGCAAGAAGGAGTTAATCCCTTTGTGGTGGTAGAATTACTATCACCAGGAACGGAAAAAGAAGACTTAGGACAAACCTTACGAAAAGCCGAACAACCTCCCACAAAATGGGAAGTTTATGAGCAGATTTTACGGGTTCCCTATTATATTGTTTTTGACCGTTATACTGATAAATTAAGAGCTTTTCAGTTAACCGGAAGTCGCTACACAGAATTAGAATTAATTGAACCTCGAATCTGGATGGAAGATATTGGTTTAGGGTTAGGACTTTGGCAAGGTTGTTATGAGGGGATTGAAAGACTATGGTTACGTTGGTATGATGGTCAAGGAAACTGGATTTCTACCCCTGAAGAAATAGCTCAACAGGAAAGGCAGCGTGCTGAAAACGAAAGACAGCGTGCTGAAAACGAAAGGCAGCGTGCTGAAAACGAAAGGCAGCGTGCTGACAGATTAGCTCAAAAATTACTTGATCTCGGTATTGATTTAGAAGACTAATATTGTAATTAATCAAGCGTCAAACTTCCTCCTGATTTAGTCGTAGAAGTGGATATTACCCATACAGATAAGGAACTTAAAATTAAAACTTTATCTTTATTTCCACAATCAATTCATACTATAGCATTTCCATTTGAGATGTTGATGTGGAATGGGTATCTTGCCCATCACAGGCAAGATGTGGCGTGCTACAATTATTTATGTTTCAAATGAAAACACTATAACAAAAATTTGAACTATCTTCTTTTAAGGTTTATATTTCCTCCCAGTAGCCAAAAATACTCTTGGAATATTAAGAATATTACGAGGGGGATTTTTATCAATATAGCGTCCAAAATGAGCTTTTTCATCCCCTGGTTCCACTACGGATACCGTCCAACCATAATCATTAAATAAGACTTCCGGTTCATCAAAACCAGAACGCCAAGTTTTCATAACTTTACTATCCCCTTCTAATGATTTCTTGTTAACTAAGTCAGCACCTAAATAACTATTTATAGCACTTACATCTGAAATATTTTTCAGGAGTTGATAAACTTCCATTTCAGTTAAGTAATATAACAGACCTTCTAATAACCAAATAGAAGGTTGGTCTTGGCAATATCCCGATTCTAATAATAAATGAATCCAAGGAAATCGTAAATCAGCTTTAATTGTATGGCGATGACTTTTAGGAGAAATATCTTTGAGAATAGCATTTTTATGTTCTAAAACTTCTGCTTGATCAATTTCATAAATATGACTATTTTCTGGTAAATTTAAACGAAATGCTCTAGTATCCATTCCTGCACCTAAAATAACTATTTGATGACATTGAGATACTGAATTAATTATAAAATCATCAAAAAAACGGGTACGAACAGGAATATAATGACTATTTTTTTTAGTGTTTGTGACAATGTCTTTATCTCGTTTTAAAAGTTCAAATGTTTCTTCTCCTGCTAATTGTCTGGCAAAAGGGTCTTCAAACAGACGGTCTTCCCGCTCATTTTCTATAGCACGTCCAGCAGCCATGAATAGGGAAGTAAGGGAGACAAGTTTTTTGATTTCAGACATAAGTAATTTAGATGTTGTGGTTTTATTTTTTTTAGGGAATTAAATTAATTATAGAAAAAATGTTGCGTGATTGGTTAAAAACGATTATTCTTAAGGAAGATGAAAATTAAATTATCAAGGTGAAGGAGTTAAATAATGAATGCAGTAGAATTATTTAAAAGATCCATAGGAAAGTGGGAAGGTCGTCGTTGGTATGTTTATGATAATGGTGACAAAATAGTCCGCTACACCCAATTTAGCAATGAAGTGATCTCCACCGAACAATTTCTATTTCCAGAAGGTATTTCAGTCACTCATTCATTCAAAGTCTGGAATGTGACAGAAGGAAAATTAGAGAATGAAATGACAACAGTTCTTCATTCATCTTTCCGCCCTCATGGAGACTCTCGCTACATCGGTACTCCGATTAGCGATGAGAGGAAATGAGGGGCAAGGTCTATGTCGCATAAGAATAACCATCCTTTTTGTGAATATGCGTACAGTTTTTATAACTAATACCTTGGATTAATCCATTAGGACTAGATATATTAAAACTACCTATTGATCGGACAGCAACACGACCAACATAAGTCCCTATTTTTTTACCTTTAGTTACAACAGCTTTTACGATATCTCCTGTTTGAAAACCTTTAATGAATTTGAATCTAGGAACATATCTAGAAGGAAAACCATATTTATCGGTTCTGCAAGATTGTCTAGTTCCATGACCTGTTGCTTTAATTAATAATGGTTTATTAGTTAACACTTTTAAAGTATCAACTATTCCTACACAAGCTGCATCAATCCAGTGTTGTTTTGGTAAATTTAATCGTGTTCTATTAAATTTAGTTTTACCTCCTGATCCTGTAGTTATGGGTAAACCTGTGTTTTTTAAAGCATTAAATAATGTCCATCTGGTAGAATTAACAGCAACAGCATCTTTTAAGGGACGTTTCGCTTGTGATAAAATACGCTTTAAAACATCAGGTTTTTTAGCTAAAAATACATTAATATCTTTAGTTCCTTTTTTGAGATTACATGATTCACAAGCTAAACATAAATTACTTATTCTATTTGTACCTCCTTTGGCTTTAGGATGAATGTGTTCAACTTGTAAAGGGACATTTTCTATTGAACAATAAGAACATTTTCTGTCCCATTTGTTTAATAAATACTCTCTTACCTCGTAACCAACTAATTCACCTTGTTGATATTCTACTCCTGATATTTCAGGATTTTCTAATTGTTGTAAGTCAAATCTTACCAATTCTTGAGAAATACCAACAATAGGAGCGAACTTAATTAGTTTTTTAATCCAAGTTAAAGTAGTATCTACTCTATGTTGTAAGGAAGGAGCTAACCAACATGAAGGTTTTTTTCTATTAAGAAATCTAGCTTGACGATAACGAGTTTTACGACTACGACGACCGCGACGTAATGATCTCCTTGATTCTAAACTATCTTTAATAGTTGAACCACGATGAGAAAGTTCAGCACCAAATATAACTTTATCCCCTTGAACTAAAGCAATACCAGTTGTTTGAGAACCAGGATCTATTTTAATTTCTATTGGTTCAATTACAACATCGAGAATTTCTTTTTTTAAGACAATAGTAAAAGGATATTGTCTAAATATTGCTGCATTTTTACTTTTTAATAGTTTTCTGGCTACTGACGGATGACAAGGGTTTAATGGTTGTTTGTTTGAATCAATTACTAACACATAATTTGACATTACTGCCTCTCCATTACTGGGTAAAGTTAGCTTCGACAATGTTATTTAAGCTTTTTAAATTAGTAACACTTCCTTAACCCTTTAAAGATGTTTAATTACTAATGACAGAGCAGGGGACTAGCTTCGCATCCGCAAGGTGTCGTGACAAAAATAACGTAGTATACTAGATACTTAGTCTGGTCAACTTAGGCTATATTTCAAGCCCCCGTTACATCGGTACTCCGATTAACGGTGGGTTGTTGACCTACCCAGTCTCCTTTTTTATCCCCATAAACTGAACCACTACTAATATAAATAATTTGTTTGACCGTCTGATTATTACTCAATGCAGTCACAAGATTTTTAGACGTTGGTAAATAGGTTTTGCCATAAGTTTCTGCATCAACTTGATGATCACTAATAGGGGCAACACTTACTAAAATAGTATCTTGATTCTCAATCACTGATTCTATTGCCGAGAGATTATCTCCTGTCAAAATAATTGTTTGATCGGTAAATTTTTCTAGTTCTGAAACTTTCTCCTCTCTGGTGGTAGTTCCTGTGACAAAATGTCCTTGTTGATGCCAATAACTGGCCGCTGCTTTTCCCACATAACCACAACCAATCACCGCTATTTTATCTAATTGTTTCTTTTCTTTCTGTTCTGTCATTAGGTATAAGTATAAGTGATAATTAATTCTAAGACTTTTCTCATTTAAAAGGGGATACTCTCAACCTTAAATTAATCAATTATCAATTGTCAATTGTTAATTAGCAAGTTTCCCTATTTAACCCCTGCTTAACTTATCATTCAAGTCCAAACGATTTAATATTCTTATCTAAAAAGCTTCGTTACAAAACTTAATCGATGATCACTTTTGGGAGATTTTGCCAAAATTTGACCCATCATGGCATTTTGCATATTTTCGTGATAAACTAATGATAGTGAAAACTGGCCTACTTGTAACCATTGCCATAAAAATAGCTTGAAATCCTATCTATACCGTAGTTTCAGTTTTATACCTATCCTGTGATCGCGGCTAAATAAACCCCTTGACTTAACTATTTTTAATTAATACTTTTGTCTTGTAAATAAGATTTATAAAGTGCGCTTGACAAAAAACGAACTTTTGTATAATAACTCTAAAAAGTTAGCCCACATAATTCATCACCTCCTCACCCCATCACCCCATCACCCCCCACTCTTTTTTGTCTAAACCAATCTTGTAACTGTTGACGACATTCTCGTTCTCGAATACCAGAGATAACGGATAAACGATGATTAGAAGCCATACTATCGGGTAAGTTTAGCACAGTGCGAATCGTCCCCGATTTAGGATCATCGACCCCATAGACAAGTAAACCTAGACGAGCTTGAATAATTGCTCCACTGCACATAGGACAGGGTTCTAAGGTTACGTAAAGGGTACAGTGGTTTAAATGCCACGATTGTAATATTTGACTTGCAGCACGCATAGCAAGGATTTCTGCATGAGCAGTGGGATCTTTGTCTCTTTCCTTGCGATTTGCCCCTGTAGCGATTAAATTATTTTGATTATCGACAATAACTGCTCCTACGGGTACATCTCCTGACTCTCCTGCTGTTTGAGCGATCGCTAATGCTTCTCCCATCCAATGATAATAATTGTCATAAGCAAGCTTATGAAAATAGTTAAACATCTTGAGGGGTTTTGTTATTGTCAATTTGAGCAAGATTGAGAAAAATTTTGAAATTGATAATGATTGGCATTAATTGTCTAAAAATGTATAGTTTTGTCACATTTCTTGTACGATAATGAGCCGACAAAGTTACCATTAGTATGATACTTTTAGAATACATTGCCTTATTTTATGAATCAAAAACTGATGATAAGTTAGTTGGGTGAAAATCGGCGTGGTTGTGAAAACCAAATAAGAATTGGGACAAGTAGCATTCGCATCATCACTCAATATTTGTAAATTATCTATTTGGAGACAAGATCTATGAGTAGCTTTCTAACAATTAAACAAGCTGCCGAAATTTTGGGTGTTAGCACCAAAACCGTTCGACGATGGGATCAAAATGGAAAAATTAGCTCTATTCGTACCCCTGGAGGACATCGACGCTTTAAGAGCAATGAGTTATTAAATAATACGACAAAAGCAAGTGCTACCATTGGTTATGCCAGAATTAACCCTAACCAGTCTGAAGAACAACTTAATCAGCAAGTTTTCAAACTGCAAACTTATTGCCAAGAAAGAGGCTGGAATTGCGAAATTATCAATGACTGTGGTAGTGGTGTTGACTATTCTAGTAAAGGACTTATTCGCTTAATTAAGTTAATTTGTCATCATAAACTAGAACGATTAGTGCTAAGTCATAAAGATCGACTTTTAACATTAGGGGCAGATTTAGTATTTACCCTCTGTGAAATTTTTGGTGTAGAAGTCGTCATCATTAATAGTACCGATGAAGTTGCCTTAGAAGATGATTTAACCAACGATTTACAAGATATCATCCAGTTGTTTAATACTCGTGTCTATGGTTCTCGTAACTCCCACAACACTCACTTAGTCAAACAACTACAACAGATTACCAAAAGTCTATCCAGCTAAAATTTAGGTAATTTTTTTGATAACTGTTTTTTCCCTAATTGACGATTAAAATCACTTATTTTTTTAGACTCTGTTTAGACATTTTTTTGAGAAATTGATAGGGGGAATGGACTGATATCTGTTTCCTCCTAATTAATTTTCATCTAAAAGGCGATCGCACATTAGTTAAAGATGTCTTTAATCTCCCTGAGAAATGCTGTTATGCTTTTCCAAGAAACCTTGGATAAAGAGAGAATGCCAACAGTAATTAAGAGTAAGCCTAGCAAAAAGTTATCTTCAGAAAGAATCAAGCCGACGATAGCGATAAAGTAGGGAGAAATAATCCGACTAACTTTTTCTACAACTTGAACAATTTCAGGTTCAGGTTGAGATAGGTTAACCCCTTGACTGATTTGGCTATTATCTTGGGTAGAGTCTTCTATTTCTCCTGGGGAGGGGAACATAATATTAGGAATTTCAGGAGTTTCAGAGGGGTTAGGGTCTTTCTGTTGTCTACCAAACATTATTAACCTCGAAATTGATAAAGTCCCCATTTTAAAGGGGGATTTAGGGGAATCTAGAAATGTTAAGCTTATAACTGGGAAATTGTGTTAATAGCTTTCTTTTGTCTATGATTCTAGCATTAGCAAAACCAGGAATGCAAGTGATTAAATCTTGATGAATTTTTGTAACATTTGCTTTCTGTCACTATTTTTTGTATACCATAAAAAATGACAAAATATTACATTTGAAAACTTTTAATTTTTATCTTACTCCTCTAAAAAACAATGCTATACTGAGAGCGTATCTGTCATCATCATGGGCTTTATGCTGGTAACATCTTCTGACACGATAACCTGGGAATTACTCCCCGAAGACTTCATTTTAGATGATGAACCTGTGGATAATATTAATCAACCTTCTTTAGCTGCTGCTTTAACAGAAAGCTTGGAGTTAGAGCAAAAACTTCCCTTAAATTGTCTCACAACAACGAATTACGGCATTTGTGCCACTCTTAATGGCAAATTTGTCATAAAAGCCCCTGATTGGGCGTATATAGGGCAAATTTCGGTAGCCAGAGAAGCGGTTATCAGAAGCTACACCCCCCATCGCCAAGGGGAAATTCCGATGATTGTGATGGAATTTCTTTCTGATAAGGAAGGGATAGAATATTCGAGTAAGCGAACGTTTCCCCCTGGCAAATGGTTCTTTTATGAGCAAATTCTTCAAGTTCCTAACTATATCATCTTTGAACCTGATAATGGCACTCTAGAAGTTCATCGTTTGGATAATAGTAAGCTGTATGAGTTACAAAGTCCTAATGAGAATAACCGTTATTGGATTGAAGAAATTGGCTTATTTTTAGGGGTTTGGTCAGGAAAACGGGAAAATAGAGAGGGTTACTGGTTGCGATGGTGGAATCAAGAGGGAAATTTACTGTTATGGGGAACCGAACGGGTTCAACAGGAACAAGAAGCGAAGGAGTTAGCGCAACAACAGGCTATTCAAGCGCAACAACAAGCTATTCAAGCACAACAACAGGCTATTCAAGAACGAGAAGCGAAGGAAGCAGCTTTAAAACGTTTAGAAGAGTTAGAAAATCGACTACGAGAGGCTGGAATTGACCTAATTTGAATATTAATTATGTCCCCATTAAAAGCTTTAATTTTTGATGTAGATGGAACTCTAGCGGAAACCGAAAGAGATGGTCATAGAATTGCGTTTAACCGTGCGTTTTTAGAAGCAGGTTTAGATTGGAATTGGTCAGAAAATCTCTATGGTAAATTATTAGAAATTGCTGGAGGAAAAGAAAGAATTTATCATTACATACAACAATATAATCCTAATGTCAAGGAAGATTTAGAGAACTTAATACCACAGCTTCATCAAGCAAAAACTGAACATTATCTTCAGTTATTATCATCAGGAGAAATTGAGTTAAGATTAGGGGTAAAACGCTTAATTAAAGAAGCCTATCACCAGGGTATAAAATTAGCGATCGCAACAACAAGTGCATTACCCAATGCTTTAGCTTTATTAGAAAAACACTTAAATCCTGACTGGTTTGAGGTTATAGCGGCGGGGGATATTGTTCCTAATAAAAAACCCTCACCTGATATTTATCAATATGTCTTACAACAGATGAATTTACAAGCTTCTGACTGTTTAGTATTTGAGGACTCTTATCAGGGTTTACAAGCAGCACATCAAGCTAAATTGAAAACAATAATTACTCTTAATAATTATACCAAATATCATGATTTTTCCCTAGCAACTTTAGTCTTAGAACATTTAGGAGAACCAGATAAACCATTTACTATTATTCAAGGAAATGTGACAAATAAAACTTATTTTGATGTAGAATTAGCTCATAGTTTGGTTAATAATAATGGTTCTACCGGACTTACTATGCTAAATTAATAATGAATAAAAGGCTAAAGCCTTATCCTATAGAAACGAAGTCCGACGAGCGCGGACAGGCATTATAGGTTGCGTAGGCAACCTTTGTTTCTATAGCTTAACTATGAACGAGTTAAAGTCTATTATTTGTGATAATTTAGCATAACTTGTCCGGTAGATAGGAATAGTCAACCCTCCCACATCACCACCTTGTATTGTAATAGGGGAAGGATTGCTATCTTGAGGTTGGTTTGTCATTTAATTATCAACTCACGGATGTTTCCGTTTTCTTCTTCTAGCACAAGACGACCTAGTTTCTCTGTCTTTATTGTGGCATACAAAGCCATCAAAGCTAGGGCATTTTTCATGACATCTTCTTCTGTCATGTTTAGCTGTTTAGCGATTTGTTCAACTGTTGTTGATGAGTTCTTGCCTAAACTGAATTCCATAGTGTTTTTTCTCTTGCTATTACATTATAATTCAAGATCAATATTAGTATTTAAGTATCTTTAGAATCATTATTATTAGATGAGTCTAATAATGTTTTAAAATAATAAGCGGTAACAGCCGTTACTAAAGTTCCTAGAAAAGAATAAAGAGTTTTAGCTGTATCATTCACCATTGCCACTGCACTTTGAACTTTTTCGAGTTCTAGGGGTGTATCTGAAGAGAAAAGATGCTTAGAAAAGCTAATAGTAGCCTCTAAATGGCGTATAATTGTGAAGATAAGAACTGCCCATAAAGCTAATGCTAATAAAGCTGCCACCGCATTATTTATATCTTTACGCGCTTCAGAACGTCTGGTCTTGAAATCTTTTATATCATCGGTTTTTGAAGCATCAGACGTTTTCGGTAAGTATCTTTCGGTAGCGTTGCTAAGACCTACCGACTTCGTTTCTGGATTTTCTTGAGGATTATCTGAAGTCATCTTAAAGAGTTAATATGCGAGGGGGGTCATTACCTTCTTGTAAAAGGATATGACCGTTGTTTTCTCTGCGTAGTCCTGCATACAAAGCCATAAAAGTAATTCCTTTTTGAACTACTTCTTCCGGTGTCAGGTTCAATTCTTCTGCCAGTTGGTTAATGAGTGCAGTTGAATGTCTTCCAGCGACGAATTCGATAGTATTTTTGTTGGTCATTGCTGCTTTTACAATCTTACAATTAATTTAATTATACAATAAAATACGCTACTAAGGAATATCTAGCAGCGTGCTTATTGATCTAATTTTTGTTTGTTTTTTCCTGAATTTCTTTATTATCAGATGTACCTTGGACAAAATCTTTGACAGATTCGGTCTCTTTTGGTAATAGCCTATCAATACTAATGAATTCCATAAATAAAAAACATGATAGGGGGACACCCTTATTTAGTTAAGTTACTATGCCAAGAACTAGCTCAAAAAATAGATAATACAGATGAAATATTAAACAAAGCATCAACAGAATCAGGACTTTATAGTGAGTTTCTACGACAACAGATACATCTGTTAAAGCAACAATCAGATTTAGACTAAATTAATGTATTTAAGAGTGTGGTAACTAGCAATAAAACGGTTCAACTAAACAATGATCAAAGAACTAGATTAAGAGAGTTAGGATTCATCAGGAAAAATAATAATCAAATTAACCCCCGATATGAATTATATAGTTTATACTTTAAGGATTATACATTCTAGATGATATGAATACAGAAGTCAATCATCCTTATGATTATAAAGTAGGGGGAAGTTTACCACCTAATCACCCTACTTATATTGAGCGCAAAGCAGACATTCAACTTTACGAAGCGTTGAAGAAGGGAGAGTTTTGTTATGTATTAAATGCTCGACAAATGGGAAAATCTAGCTTGATGATCAGAACCTTAAATCGTTTAGAACAAGACAAGTTTAGATGTGGAGTTATTGATATTACTGGAATTGTACATCAAACAAGTAACAGTGAAGAATGGTACATTGGATTGATTCAACGTTTAAATTCTACTTTTAAGCTTGATGTAGATCTCAATTTATGGTGGTATAATTATCATTATTTAGCACCTATAAACAGGTTTAAACTTTTTATATCAGATATTATTTTGGAGAAAATAAAAGGGAATGTTATTATATTTTTAGATGAAATTGATAGTATTATAAAATTTGATTTTAAGGATGATTTTTTTAGCTTAATTCGTGTATTTTATGAAAGCCGTTCTTATGATCCTAAATATAACGGATTGACCTTTGCTATTTTTGGTGTTGCTAGTTCCTATGATTTAATGTCAAATAATTCTCAAACACCTTTTAATATTGGTCAAGGGATTGAATTCGAAGGATTTACATTAAAAGAAACCAAACCCTTATGGAAAGGATTAGAAGACAAAGTAGATAATACTGAAGCAGTGATGAAAGAAATTTTAGAGTGGACAGGAGGACAACCTTTTTTAACTCAGAAGATTTGTCAATTTATTCAAGAAGATTCTAATTTTATACATCAAACTTCAGAAAAATATTATATTGAATATTTAGTTAATTGGAAAATAATTAATAATTGGGAATCTCAAGATAATCCTCCTCATTTAAGAACAATTTATCAAAGAGTAAAACATATTAATGATAATTCTAATTTTTTTGAGAAATATAGTAAAAATGCGATTTTAAAAGGTATAAAGGGAAACTCATTTAAAGACGATTTAGAATTAAGATTATCCGGTTTAATGGTTAGAAAAAATAATCAATTAGAAATTTATAATAAAATTTATATATATGTTTTTGAGAATATTTTGTTTGAATTCCACCAACAAAAAAAAATACACAGCGCACGGAATACAATTAAATTAATTAAAAGTATTATGTTTGATTATGTCTTGCCATTTATTGGTGTATTAGCTATTCTATTTATAGTTTACAAAAAAGTGATTGAACCTATCTTTATAAAATCTACTGACAATTCTCAAGAAAATCCTTCTTTAATGAACCCTCCTTAATCAAAAAAATGTATAATAAATCGTATTGATAATAAACTCATCAGTAGACTAGGAATCTTTATGAATAATTACTTTAAAATTATTTCTGGTGTTTTAAGTGGTATCGGAGTAGTTACTGTTATTATTGTGCTTTGGGAAATAGCATTAAAACCAATTATTATCCCTAGTTCTACTATAATCCCATCTCCTTCACCATCACCAGAAATACCCTTAGAACAGAGATTTAGTAGCGGTGATCGTCGTCTGTTTGTTAATAAAACAAACCCTAAAGCTGAACAAGGTATAACAGCTTTTAAATCCCAAAATTATGACCAAGCAAAGGAACTATTTACTGAAGCAGTCAATGCGGATCGTAATGATCCAGAAGTGCAAATTTATCTAAATAATACAGAAGCTATAATCAAGGGAACTCCGTTTATTTTAGCCACAGTAATCCCTGCGGATACAAAAGTAAATAATGCTGAGACAATGTTACGGGGTATCGCTGATGCACAAACGAAATTTAATCAAAAAGGATTAAATAATAGATTACTAGAAATTATTATAGTTAATGATAGCAATGATGCAACTATAGCTCAAAAAGTAGCTCAAAAGTTATCTAATAATTCCTCAGTTTTAGGAGTAATTGGACATAATTCTAGTAGTGCAACTAAATCAGCATTAACCGAATACGAAAAAGTTAAACTATCCGTTATTTCTCCTACCAGTACCGCCACTAATTTATTTGGTAATGTTTTTTTTAGAACTGTTCCTTCTAATATCAAAATAGGTAACTTTTTAGCTAAGTATGCTCTTAAGAATAACCTAAATAGAGTCGCTGTTTTTTATACATCAAAAGATAGCTTAAAAACTGATAAACAGAATGATTATAGTATTAGTCTTAAAGATGCTTTTGTTAAAGAATTTCAGGGGTTAGGTGAAGTAACAACGTTCGATATGAGTGCTTCCGATTTCAATATACAAGAAACAGTCAAATCTCTAGAAAATCAAGTAGACGCGATTGTTTTATTTCCCAATACTGACAAAGAAATCATCACAATGTCTTTACAAGTTGCTCAAGCAAATGATAACTTATCTACCCCTTTAAAACTATTAGGAGGAGATACTTTATATAACGCTGACCCTTTAACTTTTGATGGTAAAGCAGTAGAAGGATTAGTATTAGCTGTTCCTTGGTTTGCCAAGGAAAATTATCTTTATGCAAAGATAGCTGACAAAAGATGGGGAGGACAAGTTAGTTGGCGCACAGCAACCAGTTATGATGCTACTCAAGCATTTATTAAAGCATTATCACAAGATGCAACCCGTCAAACTATATTAAATAACTTAAAACAAACTAACTTATCAAAAGAAGAAACATCAGGAGAATCTTTACGATTTTTTAGTAACGGCGATCGCGATACTGATCCAGTTTTAGTTAAAGTTATTAAAGGAGGAAAAAATAGACCACAAGGTTCTGATTATTCCTTTGATATTATTAAGTAGGGAGACAAAATGCAAATTTTCTGTAGTGGCCGGTTTTCGTAGGGGCGGGTTTTCGTAGGGGCGGGTTTTTTACAGGAGTTATGATGCCCACAAAAAAGTTGAATAAACCCGCCCCTCTTTTATGATGCCCACAAAAAAGTTGAATAAACCCGCCCCTCTTTTATGATGCCCACAAAAAAATTGAATAAACCCGCCCGTATTTTATGATACCCACAAAAAAATTGAATAAACCCGCCCCCTATGACATGATACTCACAAAAAATAAGGATTAACAATGAAAAAATATCTGACTTTTTTAGCATTATTTATCTTAGTCACTTTCGGAACTACCTTTATTGGATGTTCTTATAAAGATAATTTAATCACCGCACAAGAAATTAATTATTTTCGTCAATTTTCTGCTCTTAACTTACCTCAAATAGAACAACAATTTCGCAATCAATGGACACCAAAATTAGAACAAGGATTTCAAGAAAGAGCAAATACAATTATTAACTTTTATGCCAATAGAGATACTTATGGGAATGGTTATGGAGAGAATGAAAAACGTTCTTATCCCCGCGCTATGTTTGATTTTTTAGCAGGTAATCAAGATAAAGCGATCGCCTTTTTACAAAAAGAAGATCCCGAAGCAGATAAACATCAACATACAGATGGCATTGACTATTATTATTGTTTCACATTAAAAGGACAAATTCGTAAATATTTTCTCTATGGAAAATATCTTGATCCTGCTTATAAACAAAGGATGTTTGAAGGAGCAAAAAAATGGACTCAAGAAGACCCCTTAACTCGTCCCCATCCCGTTTATGGGTTAGGCAATGGTGAGGGGAGAGACTGGGATATTAGTCGTAGAGGAAGATGGGTAGATGGACGAAATACAGACAATTTAAGGGCAATGAGAGAGACATCTGTTTACTTGATGGCCGAAGAAACAGGTAATGAGAAAACACGCCAAATTTATAAACAAAAAATTCAAAGATATGTCTGGGCATTATATAATATTGGTATGGGAGAATGGGACTCAGAAGTATATCATGGACATACTTTTGCTTCCTATTTAAACCTCTATGATTTTGCTAAAGATCCCGAAGTCAAACAATTAGCAAAAGCAGCTTTAGATTGGTTTTCTACTGCGGCTGCTATGAAATATTATAGAGGAGGTTGGGGTGGCCCAGTAAAACGAGATTACGGCACAGGAAATGCACCTTTAAATTCATCTTCTGCACGAACTTTTTGGTTATATTTTGACGATACACCTTTATCTAATACTGATCCTGAAGAAGATACTTTATTCTTTATTACCAGTGCCTATCGTCCCCCCTTAGCAGTTATTAATTTAGCCCATAAAAACTTTAATAAACCAGTTGAAGTTTTCAGCAGTAAACCCTTATATGAAAATTGGAAACCAGGAAATGATCAACAACCTGGTTACTGGGAAACACAATTTTTTGGACATACTTATCAGATGGGAAGTTTAGCAGGAACATTCCCAGATGGAGATGTTGCCCCCTTTAAATTAATGGCTTATAATACAGATAGAGGTGTTGATTATTTTGCTGTTAATACAGGGGGAAATATTGTTAGTCCAGGAAAAAAACCAGGAGATGAAATAGGACAATATCAAAATCTCTTGATTTGGTTAACTTTTCCTTCTACTCCTTCCTTTAATTTTCAGATTCCTGACACTGCTAAATTAGAAATTGAACATGATATTTGGTTTATTCATTATGAGAAAACTTGGTTAGCTATTCATCCCATTAATCTCAAAAAATATGAAAAAATTACTGTTAATGATGAGAGAATCAATAAAGCTTACCCCAAAGAAAGATTTTTACACGCTGAAACAACAGGGAATAATTATTCCGGTTTTGCCTTAGAAGTAGGAGAAAAAGAGTCTCATGGTAGTTATGAAAAATTTAAACAAAAAGTTAAACAAAAAAGTTCTCTAAATTTACAACAATTAGACAGAGGAGAAGTTACTTTTAATGGCACAACCGGAAATGTGTTACAATTAACCTATAATTGGCAAAATCTTTTACCTAAAATCCTTCGTAACGGGAAAGTACATGATTGGTTAAAAAATTTATCTCTTTATAACAGTCAAACTAAAGATAAATCACCTATATATTTAGGATATAAAGAAGGTAAATTAAAAATAAAAGGAGGAGGGGATGAATTTATGAATCAAGTTAATAAAATAAATCTAAATAACTAATTGCGGTTCTACCGAACTTGTCATGTAAAATTAATAAATCAATACAGGCTAAAGCCTTATTCTATAAGCACAAAGGCTGTCTACACAGCCTAATTTTAAGCCTGGGTAGCCAGGCTTAGTTCCTATAGCTTAACCCGACCGGGTTTAAGCCTGTAATTTGTAATCCTTTTACATCCTACTAAGTTCGGTAGAACCCTAATTGCTTAGAATCAGTTTTATTATTATCCGTTTCCTTATCTAAAACTCTTTCGACTTGTTGATAAATTGCTTCAGCTTCTTCTAAAGAATTACCAATACAAGTTAGACCCAATTTACCAAATTCTGATAAAGCCCCCATTAAATGAAAGACAGTTCCGGTATTATTACTACTATCAAAATGCAAATGATATTGAGCAATAATATCCATTAAATCGTCAGGCAGTAAACCATTATATTGTTTTTTTTGTAAATTATCAGAAGCAATGTAATATTTTTCTTGATCTTGTTGAGTATGAAATAAACCTGTTTTTTGCTCATAAGTGCCATTTGTTAATAATTTTAGGGTCATAAATGGATGGGTAGTTCCTCCTTTTCTAAGATTAATTTCAATCGCTTGAATTTCCCATCTTTCCTCATTATTATTATGGTTTTTGACTGCCAAAAAATCTACTCCATACCTTTCCATTGCCCCTCGTTTTGCTAAAGCTTCTCCAATTTTTAAGCCTAATTCTTGCAATTGTAATCGATAAGATTTGTCAGCAGGAAAACGACATCCTAAATAAATTTGCTTGTCCGGGCCACCTAAAATTTGATCATGGGTTGATAGAATTTTGACTTCTCCTTTAGGATTAATATAACCTTGAACACTCGGTGATCGCTTTTCTTCTCCTTCAATAAATGCTTCAACAATGACACCTAATTCTGGAATTCTACTAGAAAAATTAGCCCAATTTTCATCTTTTGCTTGGAAACTTAAGAATTCTAAACTTTTTTCTAGAGCAATTATTCTCTCAGTATTATTCGCTTTACCAGGGGCTATATGACTAAGACAACGTAAATCTAAAATGGCATTTCCTTCTCCTGAAAATCCTTCATTTAGTTTAATAACAAGACGTTTTAAATCTGGTTGACGTTCCCATAATTTAGCGATTTCTAATACTAATTGATCAACCGTTTTTAAGAGTAAACTACCATCAGGATGAGGGATATAACATTCTTGAAAAATTTGTCTACTTCCACTCTTAGAACCCCAATAATTTAATTGAGGACTAGAGGCCAATAAAGGAACATCTAAACGGACTGATAATTCTGCTTCAAGAAATGTACCATTAAAACAGACCATATAAGATTTATTAGGCCGTAAAGCGTGACGAATACGTTCAACTAACCGTGGTCTTTCTAATATTTTTTGTGTTAAGGGTTTAAAAGAGTTATCATAAGTTGTTAGGAGAAGTAAGCGATCACGGGCGTGAGAAAAGGGAATTCCTGGTAATAATTGTAAGTAATATTCAATAATAATTGGAGATAAAGGTTGTGCAGTTACATAAATTAATCTGGTTTTGGGGTTGCGTAACCGAATTAAAGAAAATAATAGTCTTTCTTCGTAATGAAGAAAACCTTCAACTTTTTGTCCGACTCGTTGGTCAATACTAAAGGAAGGAATTACTAAAATATCATAACCATCTTGTTCTAAGATATCTACTTCTTTCCAATATTCTCGTAACTTATTTTGTAACTGATTAAACTTCTCTATGGGATCATTAACGAAATAATCTTCAGTTTCCATCGTTTTCAATACCTTTTGTTCTATTATTTCCTATTTTAACGTTAATCGGTACTCATTTTGGGGCTTTTGACACTTTTTTATTTATCAACCTAAAAGATAATATTTGCTCTTTTTTCTAGAGACAATTTTTGGCTGTTTACATTTCATTTTATTAAATCTAGATTTCTTTTTATTTTTGTTTTTTTTGTGAGATTTTAAAACGGATTCAGATGACAAGTTTACAGAAACTAATGGTAATAGCTCAATATTTTTTTCTTCTTTTTCGGTATTTTTACTACTAAAAATATTAATTTCTTCTATTTCCAAAGGTGTCATATTAAGATCGACAATTTCAATTATTTTACCTCCTTTTTGTTGAATCTGTTTTAAAGTTTTGCTAAGATTAGAGTAAGGAACTATTAATGTATAATTACTCTTAGGTGTCTGGTTCTGACTATAAAATCCTATTACTTTAATGGCAAACTTGTGGCTTTTAGTATTACTCATAAGATTGATATAAATGATAGAGAGTTTAGGCGACTAATAGTCTTGAAAATAGTATTATATTGAATTGACAATACTATTATAATTGATAATAAGCAAAATAGGCTGGTTGAAAAAATTAAGATTTCTTAACTAATTAATTGACCCAAGAAAGGAAGAAAAAAGGCTAAAATAATGCTGACACCTAACCCGATCATTGCTTTACCGACATCCTTAATAATTATGGTTCCTGTATCTTTCAAAGAACGATGTTTAAGTCGATGAGCAATGGCAAGTTCTCGTCCTGCTAACAGTCCAATAAATACCCATGTTGTACTCATTGGTACTTTACTATATTCTTTGAAAAATAATAAGATAAATCCATAAATAAAATCAATAATTGTAGCTGATTTAATATTTTGAGTATTGATTTTACTCGTGACAATTTGTTGAATCTCCCCCCCATTTCTATAAAAAATAATAGCATGGAGAGTCAGCATAATTATCAAAGAAAAGAAAAGTAACAATAAATCTAATTTTCTGGGCAAATAAGCAAAGATATTCGCTAAATCTTGAATTAACCATTGACTCCATAAAAAAGTAGTAGAAACCCATTGTAAGATTGTCCAATAAGGTTGATTTTCTGTCTTTGATTGATTGAAAGATTCTTCCTCTATTTTTTCACTAATAAAATAGTATATAAAAATACCAATGATAAAGGCTAATCCATATCCTATTAAGGATTTAGTGAGCATATTGGTTAAATTTTGAGGATTAAATACAGTTAAAATTAAAAAAGTGGTACTAACTGGAATTCCCAGATTAGTTAAACCTAATAAAATTAATGGAGGAACAATATAAATCCAACTAAAAGGATCAGGAATAGGAAAATTTTCTAAACGACCATAAGATACATCTCCATCATAATTTAACCAACCATAAGCAAAAACTGCTGTTAATATTGTACAAGCAAAAAGCCATAATACCCACCAAGGTCGTTGAGAATTAGAACTTAAAAAAGTCCCTAAAGTTTGAATGGCATCATTAGCCACAATGGAATAAGCTGATAACATAAATCCTAGTAACATAAAGGTATAGCTCATTTTTTCAAATACTGACTGATTAACTAATTTATTAATATTTCTATTATAGCTAATTATAAGGTATAATAACCGTATCAATAATTGATAATTAACTACTTAAATAAATGACCTTTCGTAATCCTAAGCCTACGGTTGATATTATAATTGAACTCATCGACCAACCCCATCGACCTATTATTCTTATTGAACGAAAAAATACTCCTTATGGTTGGGCTTTACCAGGAGGCTTTATTGAGTATGGAGAAACGGTAGAAAATGCTGCTCGTCGAGAAGCAAAAGAAGAAATAACTTTATCAGTAGAATTAATTGAACAATTTCATGTCTATTCTAATCCTGAGAGAGATCCCCGTCAACATACCTTAAGTATTGTTTTTATTGCTAGGGCTAAAGGACGACCTCAAGCGGCTGATGATGCTAAAAATGTTAGGGTTTTTGCTCTTTGGGAACTGCCTACAGATCTTTGTTTTGATCATGATAAAATTCTCAAAGATTATCAAAATTATCGTTATCATGGATTACGTCCTCGTTTATTAGACTAATGTTTTATTTAGGTATTGATTTTGGAACTTCTGGTGCAAGAGCTATTGTTATTGATGAAAATGAAAGCATTCAAACAAAAATTAATTGTACTTTTGAGACAGTTAATGAAGATAAATTAGCCTCTAATTGGCAAAATATTCTTTATACTATTCTGGGGAAAATTCCCTTAATAATATGTCAAGAAATTCGGGCTATTGCTATTAATGGAACTTCTTCCACTGTCTTACTTTGCAATGCTCAAGGAATGCCAATTGTTACGCCTCTTTGGTATGATGATATTAGAGGTAAAGAATATTTAAAAAATATCCAAGAAATTGCTCCAGATAATCACATTGTTTGTAGTGCTAGTTCAAGTTTAGCAAAACTTTTTTGGTGGTATAATAATGTTGATTGTAAAGAAGCTACTTTTTTCTTACATCAAGCAGATTGGTTAGGATCTTTATTACATGGAAAATTAGGAATTAGTGATTATCATAATGCTTTAAAATTAGGCTATGATGTAAATAAATTGAATTATCCTAATTGGTTAACCGTGTTACCTTTTTATACAATTTTACCTCAAATTTTACCCCCAGGAACACCAGTAGAGAGCGTTACACTAGATATTGCTGAACAGTTTAATTTAAGAAAAGATTGTCAAGTTTGTACAGGGACAACTGATAGTATTGCTGCTTTTTTAGCTAGTGGAGTTAAACACCCAGGAGAAGGGGTAACTTCATTGGGTTCTACTCTGGTTTTAAAGTTACTAAGTCAAACCTCTGTTAATGAGTTCAAATCAGGAATTTATAGTCATAGATTAGGTGATTTATGGCTAACCGGTGGAGCATCTAATACAGGAGGGGCAGTTTTGCGTCACTTTTTTACTAATAAAGAATTAGAAATATATAGTAATCAAATTATTACAGATAAACCCTCTAATTTAGATTATTATCCCTTGTTAAAACCTGGAGAAAGATTTCCTATTAATGATCCTCAACTTCTACCAAAAATAAACCCAAAACCCGATAATAAAGTTAAATTTTTACAGGGTTTATTAGAAAGTATGGCTAAAATTGAAGCATTAGGTTATCAAAAGTTACAAGAGTTAGGAGCAACCCCTCTAACTCAAGTTTATACGGCAGGAGGAGGAGCAAAAAATAAGACTTGGCAAAAAATTAGAGAACGATTTATTAAGGTTCCTGTGAGTATTTCTCCTCAAACTGAAGCTGCTTATGGAACTGCATTATTAGCTAAAAGAAGCCATATAAACTTAGAATAGATAAGTAGGGCGATGCACTGCCCACCTTACGTTTGTTTATGATTGATTACATACTAAGAAAAAGAATGACAAACATATCCAAACGCATTATAATAAGTACCGAAGCAAAATTAATTCACAGCCTCCGGCTGGTTTTGATATAGTCGTAATGCTTGAGTAATAGGGGGCGGGTTTATCTAGTTTTTTGTGATTAATTTTGTCTATGTACTTAGAATAAGTCAAATAATTTTGTTAATTAGCTCAATAAGATGAATATTACTAATCCTTGGATTATCGGCACAAGTGTAAATATAATTTTAATAGTAGTTGCTTTTATTTCGCCCAAAAAACTACTTACTCCGACAGGATATTTCCATGCACTTCTATTAGGAATTATAGTGTGGGGAACATTAGGTTGGCGAGGGTATACTGTAGTGATGTTTTACTTTTTAGTAGGTTCAGGTGTTACCCGTATTGGGATGGAGCAAAAAGAAGCGGCAGGTATTGCAGAAAAGAGATCAGGGATGCGAGGGCCAGAAAATGTCTGGGGTTCAGCTTTAATTGCTACAATATGTGCTATTGCGACTTTATTTGTTGATTCTCCTTGGCAAGAATGGTTAATTTTGGGATATGTAGCCAGTTTTAGTACAAAACTTTCTGATACTACTGCTTCTGAGGTAGGAAAAGCTTACGGAAAAAGCACTTTTCTCATCACTACTTTACAACCCGTGGTTCGAGGAACAGAAGGGGCCGTGAGTTTAGAAGGAACCCTCGCGGGAATGGTAGCATCAGGCGCGATCGCCGTGTTAGGATGGGGTATCGGGTTAATTAATTTAATGGGTATTTTGTGGTGTATTGTAGCAGCTTTTATTGCCACTAATTTAGAAAGTGTAATCGGGGCTACGTTACAATCTAAATGGGAATGGATGACCAATGAAGTTGTCAATATTATTAATACTTTTATTGGGGCAATTGTGGCTATTTTGATTGTTTGGATTTGGCAGTAAAAAATATTTTATACAAGGTTCCAGTTCCTAAATAGATATCTAATTTCTTTAAGTTCTTTTGTCAAAATATTGAGAAGTTTCATAAATTTTATGGTTCTAGCGAACAAACTATGCTAAATTAATAATGAATAAAAGGCTAAAGCCTTATCCTATAGAAACAAAGTCCGACGAGCGCGGACAGCCATTATAGGTTGCGTAGGCAATCTTTGTTTGTATAACTTAACTCTGAGCGAGTTAAAGTCTATAATCGATAAGATAAACTGAAAAATTTAAAAATATAGGGGTCAACGGCCGTTGACCCCTACAAAGGAGAAAAATTTCTGTTAAACTGTAACAGCTTGAGCTAGATAGCCCATTGTTTCGAGTTTGTGCCAAATTTTGTTAACACTTTCCTCAAGAGTTTCGAGATCAGTACGACACTCAACTTCGGGGTCTAAAGGGGGTTCATAAGGGTCATCAATGCCTGTAAAAGACTTAATTTCCCCAGCCCGGGCCCGTTTATAGAGTCCCTTGACATCCCGACCTTCACAAACTGCTAAGGGCGCATTAACGAAAACTTCGACAAAATTGCCAATTTTTCCCCTGACTTCTTCCCGAATCTCCCGATAAGGAGAAATGGCAGAAACTAGGACAATGACACCATTACGGGTTAATAGATTCGCTACAAAGCCAATACGACGAATATTTTCGTCCCTATCTTCTTTACTAAACCCTAATCCTTTGGTTAGATTTGTCCGTACGATGTCTCCATCTAAGACTTCTAGGGAATAGTTACCCTCTCGTAATTTTTGTTCTAAGGCCTCGGTAATGGTAGTTTTGCCTGCCCCACTCAATCCAGTTAACCAAATAGTTACGCCACTTTGCTTCATGTTAATTTAGGTAATTTATACTTCATGAATCTAAACAATTATTTAGAGAGTAGCCTGAATTGGTACGAATGACAAGAGCAATAGGTGCAGGTTTTTAACTAATATTTATAATACCAATTTCCTAAACCTAAGCTACACATCAATAGTAGGGGTCAACGGCCGTTGACCCCTACTATGCTGCAACTACTCTTTCACCCATGACGAGGACAAGTTTCTAAATCCTCTGTTACCGGAGATTGAGGATTTAAGCCTATCCATGCCTCAATTTGGGGGATATCAAACCCTACTTGACAAGTTTCTCCTACTTGAATCAGAGGACGACGAATTAACAAAGGATCAGCTATCATTAATTCTAAAGCCTGAGCCTCATCTAACTGTTCAGGAACCACCTCTTCTGATTTAATACGAGGAGAAGTACTGTTAAACCAAGCGGTAACAGGCAAATTGCCAAAAAACGGACGCAAGGTTTCCGGTGTCCAAGCAGTAGTTAAAAGGCTGTGGGCCTCTAAATTATGACCGGCCGCTTGCAGTAGATTTCTTTGTTTGGTGTTATTAATACACCCTGGTTTTTCGTAGAAAATAACTTTAGCCATAAGAAGTCCCACAATTATACAGTAATCTACTTAAACAGATCAGTCAATAACAAGCAAAAGCCCAATAATACTTTTTAGCTATAAAATTCTCCAGAGTTGAATCTTCTTTGCTTAGGGTTATTGTCATGGTTTTATTTTTGGTTCTACCAAACTTAGTAGGATGTAAAACGATTACAAATTACAGGCTTAAACCCGGTCGGGTTAAGCTATAGGAAGTAAGCCTGACTACCCAGGCTTAAAATTAGGCTATGTAGACAGCCTTTGTGCTTATAGAATAAGGCTTTAGCCTGTATTGATTTATTAATTTTACATGACAAGTTCGGTAGAACCTTATTTTTTCACTCAACCATTACAATCTATCAAAAACCGTCCTGACTGCGGGAAATAATGTGTTCAAGAACTACAAGAATTATCATTACAATAATGATCGCGAATCAGATTATCAATACTTTTAGGATTCGGTTTGCTGTGTCTTGCTTTCCCTGGCATTAAGATTAAATTAGGGGCCTTGCTACAACGTTTTTGACAGCTAGTTTTTTCAATGGTGACATGATCACTTAAACCTAACTGACCGAGAGTTTTTTCTAGGATTTGATGAAGTTCTTTGCCCCCATGATTAGCACAATCTGATTTATTACATAAGAGAATTTTGCCTTTTTTCCTGCCACTTCCCGACACAGTTGAGGAAGGCGCAGAATTAGTTAAAGTTTCCGAAGTTTTACAAGAAAGATTACAACTTAAACGATTGACTTGATAGGCCTTGAGTTTTAGCTTAGTAAAACTACTATTAAATTGTTGTTGTCCTGAAATAGAAATCCAATCTCCAGCAGCTAATCCGAAAGTGCCACTGTGACGCAATCCTTTATCTAATTTAACTTGTAATTCTCGTTCTCCAATGGCTAAACGTATTGATTTAAAGTGACCATCGGATTTACTAATAAACCCTAAAAATTGTCCTTCGAGTTGAAAAGGTGAGGTGTGAGCATGAAATGAATCCATGACTAATTCTCCTTAAGTTTAGAGTGAAAGGGTTAAGCTAAAACCCATTTTAAAGGCGTTTTAGCAAGACAAAACGAAATAAAAGGCAAAAGGGAACACCAAATATATCTTTTTTATTTGACTTAACCAATACCCATTTCAAATCCAAGAAAGGTTAGAGTAGGGGTTTAATATTATTAAGCCCCAAAGAGTTGAAACCTAGTCGGAAATCTTAGGGTTTAATACCATTAAACCCCTACAAAAATTAATCAGGAAGTTTTGTCGCTTCAAAAGTTTGAGGCAATTTGCTATCATCAGTAAAATCAGCAAAAGATAATTGCCAACCATTGGCTAAGGTTAAAATCTTTTCTCCTGTCTCTCCTACCTTTTGATCAGTAACGACTTCTTCTAAGTCTTTTTTCGGCACATAAACCGATAACTCACCCGTGCCATTTTTCCGTAACATAACTTTCATCTTTTAGCTCCTATATTTTACAATTAGTTAACTTCTGAGGTTTGGAGTTCGAGTTCTAGATCATCAGGAATTGGTTCTTCTGCTAATAGTAATTCCTTGCGGCGACAACCTACCACACAGCCATTTTCTAGGAAATGGACGGCATAGATATAGTAACTTTGCAGATAAGTTCCAATGCCCACAATGTAGCCAATATCTCCCTTTTTCGCTAGGGTTTCCCCTATTTCTTTACCAGGAAATGTGCCATCATTACGAATCATTTTACGCAGCCGCACTTTTTGTTCAATTTCAAAAGCGGGGGGATCGTTAATTTCAATTTCGCCAGGGTTATATAATCCCATGAGACATTCTCCTATTAGGTACTAAATCTATTAATTCATCTACGGTAAGACTACGTTTCATCTGTACAGATAAATTTCGTACCGCATCGAGAACTGTTTGCGCTTCTTCACTATTTAAAGTGATACCTTTTTGTTTGAGTACATTCGTTAGTAAATGTCGTCCCGAATGTTTACCTACTAATAAACGTCTTTCGCAACCCACCTCCTCTGGTGCAAATGGTTCATATGTTGCAGGATTTTGTAAGACTCCGTGAGCATGAATACCAGATTCATGAGCAAAGGCATTATCTCCAACGATCGCTTTCCAAGGGGGTAAGGTCACTCCGGATGCTTGATTGACTAATTGAGATAATTCTCGTAAACGACGAGTATTAATGGTTAAATCAACACTATACAACCGTTTTAGAGCCATAATCACCTCCTCCAATGGAGCATTACCCGCTCTTTCTCCTAACCCGTTAACCGTAGTGTTAACAGAAGTCGCACCCGCTTGTAAACCGGCCAACGCATTCGCTGTAGCTAATCCGAAGTCATTATGAGTGTGCATTTCTACAGGAATCGACAAAGCTGCGACTAACAGACTCACTTTATGAGTAGTGGTAGCCGGATCTAAAATGCCGACGGTATCACAGAAGCGAAAACGAGATGCACCCCAATCTTGGGAAGAAAGAGCTACATCGAGCAAGAAAGACTCATCAGCACGAGAGGAGTCTTCTGCTCCAACAGACACGAAAAGTCCTTGATCTAAGGCAAAATTGACCGTATCCCGTAGACGATTAAAGACTAGGGTACAATTACCTTGAAACTTTGCGTTAATTTGGATAGAAGATACAGGAATGGAGATATGAACCCGTTTTAGTCCACAAGCGATCGAAGCCTCGATATCTGAGCGTACTGCCCGATTCCAGCCTAAAAGAGCCGCTTTTAAGCCCTTATTAGCAATGGCGGTGATGGCATCTGCTTCTGTACCTCCCATAGCCGGAATTCCTACTTCTAGCTCAGGAATACCAATGACATCCATTAATTGAGCTAGGGCGATTTTTTCGGCGGGAGAAAAAGCAATCCCGGCCGCTTGCTCTCCATCTCGCAATGTTGTATCATTAATGTGTATATTGTGCATGGCTTGAATTCCTGATGATCGACAGCTAGGTTAGGGAAATTGGTATTGAATTTGAGCATCTAACCAATCCCAAATCCGTTGGAGTTGTCCTCTGGTGATTAAGCCATATTGCCACAAGAGCATGGGAATAGGGTCACTCGGTTGGTGTTGATTGTTCAGCGCAACCGCTAAGTCGTCTCTTGAAAGATCTAATTCTTGTTGTAAGAATTGACTGAATTCCTTGGAAATAAAATGATGTTCCATGACAGCACTGGGGTTCAATTTTTCGGGATTTCGGGAAACCTTAACGATTCCAAGAACAAATCCCGTAAGAAGCTTTTATGATGCTTAGGGGGATAGAGGGAATAATTAATCTAGCGTCAACCTTAAGACAAGTCTCTTACTTGTTCAAGCTAGACACTTAATCGACAAATCTTGTAGACTTGTTGTATACTTTTAATCAGGATAAGATTCAGTAGACGGGCAATCATTAGTTTCCCAACAACGTTGCAACCAGTCTAGTAATTCTTGACGAGTGGCCATCGCTTGATAAACTGCGCTACGCAGCAGAATGGCATTGATACCATGTTCGATTTCTACCCATAATGATCCGTCATTAGGACACCAACAAGGGATCATTAATTCTTGAAGACGATGGTGAATCAACCAGCGATCGCAGCGAGAAATATTCGCAACTTGACTGAGTAAAGCATCGGGACTAGAAGGTGTCATCATGATTGTAAGGGAGGGTCAAGGTAGGTTTTGTATCTTTTGTTCCAATTGTTCAATTCGGTCTAATAAGGTACGAATGATTTGGGCCTCCACATCCGGTAATTTGCCGTGTTCTAAGGGGCAACCGCGACCACTACGGGAAATAATACGACCGGGTACTCCTACGACGGTGCAATCACTGGGAACACTGCGCAAAACGATTGATCCTGCACCAATACGAACATGATTGCCAATTTCAATATTGCCTAAGACTTTGGCCCCGGCCCCGACAATAACATGATCTCCTAGAGTGGGATGGCGTTTACCGAGTTCTTTTCCGGTGCCACCAAGGGTCACATTTTGATAAATTAAACAATAATCTCCCAAAATAGCCGTTTCACCAATGACTACTCCCATACCGTGATCGATAAACACCCCTTGACCAATGGTGGCCCCAGGATGAATTTCAATTCCGGTGATAAATCGTCCTAAATGGGAGAAAAAGCGAGGAATAAAGGGTATTTGCTGTTTCCATAGCCAATGGGATAAGCGATGGAGAGTTAAGGCGTGTAATCCTGGATAAAAGCATAATACTTCTAGCCAGTTACGAGCGGCCGGATCTCGTTGAAAAATAACTTGAAAGTCTTTCAGGAGGGTTTGCACGGGAGAGACACGAGAACATGGTGGAATCTCCAAAGAACAAGTCGAGGAGTCGTTATGACCCCTTTGATACCCTAAACGACCTTCTCTGACGGGAATGGATCCAAACATTAAATTCCGTGATTCTACATAAACTTAGTTGTTATGCTTATACCAAGTGTGCCTGACTCTCCCTCGATCTCGGTCACGGGTCAAGTTTATTAAACTTATAATGGGGGTACTCAAAACAAGAAAACCCATATTGATTAAGCATTTAAGTCATGTGAAAAGTTTTTTTTGGGACGGGGTACGATTATTTTATAGATGGGGTTACAGTATTTATAGGTCAGGGCATCTGTATTTATGCACTCAGGGTCAATCCCTTTCAGGAGAAGGGTTTGAGGCTAATCAGACCTGGATTTATGCCCGTTGGCCAAGGAACTCATTACCCTTCGATTGTATAAGGGCTAAAACTCTGACTAGAAAAGGCTTTTAAGGTTTTTTATTCCTCAATTTGAGACCCTGTTGAGTGTTAACAAAAGTGCCAAAAAGAAAATGTTACATTGGATACAGAATTGAATTCCGTGACAGCACTGGGGAAGTTAAAAAAGCTTACTCCAGTTTTTTTTGGAACGGCTTGGGAGTTGGGTTTGGGGTGATGGGGTTTGGGGTGATGGGTGATGGGGTGATGGGTGATGGGTGATGAGAAACTTGTTAGATGAGTGCAAAGAATGTGTCGAGTAAAATCTACGAATAATCACTTAGAAGCCTTAGTTGGTCTAGCTTTGCTTTTGAGTCCACAAATACAGGACTCCTTATGTAGAAATACATAACCCTCCTCTTTAAAATACTAGACCCCCATCCTCAAAAAAAAAATTTGATAGTTGCGATAAAAGACAGAGTAAGGACTTCACTATTTGAATACTCCCTAATAAGTTTAATGAATCTGAACTCACCCCCCATGACCCAAAGCCAAAAAGTGGGGGTGCTATAACGATAGTAACGCCGAAGACAAATAGTCCATTGTTTATCCCCTTGCGATTTCTAAAAGCAAGTGACCGAACTTTCCATAAGTCACGCTGATAGTCACCCTCTAACTTCACGGAATTCAATGCTACAAACAACCGGTCTAATTAAATCCGACTCATCAACGGCTACAACAGTAACCCCGAAGACTACCCCTTGTGCGCCAAAAGCGACTGGTGGATGTGGTAGCACTTCTTCGAGTCCCCAAGTTCTAGATGAAAGAATTGCCGAACGCATTGCCAAACACCCCTGTTATAGTGAAGATGCACACCACCACTATGCACGGATGCACGTTGCAGTAGCACCCGCTTGTAACATTCAATGTAACTATTGTAACCGTAAATACGACTGTGCGAACGAAAGCCGTCCTGGAGTTGTCAGTGAAGTGCTGACCCCCGAAGAAGCTGCACACAAAGCCTTAGTCATTGCTGGAAAGATTCCCCAAATGACAGTTTTAGGGATTGCGGGTCCTGGTGATCCTTTAGCGAACCCCACACAAACTTTCCGTACCTTTGAATTAGTTGCCGAGAAAGCCCCAGATATTAAACTCTGCTTATCGAGTAATGGATTGATGTTAACCGAATACATCGATCGCATTAAAGAACTCAACGTCGATCACGTTACCCTAACGATTAATATGATCGACCCAGAAATCGGTGAAAAAATCTATCCTTGGGTACGTTATAACCGTAAACGCTACAAAGGCATCGAAGGAGTTAACATTCTCCACGAGAAACAAATGGAAGCCCTTGATGCACTGCGAGAAGCAGATGTCTTGTGCAAAGTTAACTCTGTAATGATCCCCGGCATTAATG
This sequence comes from Aphanothece sacrum FPU1, assembly GCF_003864295.1. NCBI lineage: Bacteria > Bacillati > Cyanobacteriota > Cyanophyceae > Chroococcales > Aphanothecaceae > Aphanothece > Aphanothece sacrum. Next base: position 458,723 of record NZ_BDQK01000001.1, read on the forward strand.
ACGAACACTTAATAGAAGTTAACGAAGTGATTCGTTCAAAAGGTGCTTTCCTGCACAATATTATGCCCCTGATCTCCGCCCCTGAACATGGAACCCACTTCGGGTTAACCGGACAAAGAGGCCCGACCCCCAAAGAACTGAAAGCTGTACAAGACGGTTGTTCTGGCAACATGAAAATGATGCGCCACTGTCGTCAATGTCGGGCTGATGCGGTAGGATTATTAGGAGAAGATCGTTCTCAGGAATTCACTAAAGATAAATTCCTAGAAATGACTCCCGAATACGATATCGAGAAACGTCAAGAAGTCCACGCCAATATTGAAAAATTCACGGCGGAAGTAAAAGCAACACAGGCTAAACGCACTAGCACCAAACCCGTTAAAGAAGCACCGAAAATTCTGTTAGCGGTTGCGACAAAAGGAAATCGTTTAGTTAACCAACACTTCGGACACGCTAAAGAATTTCAAATCTTTGAAGTCGATGGCACTAATGTTAAATTTGTGGCACACCGCAAAGTTGATCTTTATTGTCAAAGTGGTTACGGAGAAGAAGCGACCCTAGAAAACATCATTAAAGCTATCTCCGATTGTCAAGGAGTCCTTGCTGCTAAAATTGGCAACTGTCCTCAAGAAGAATTACGCAAAGCCGGGGTAGAACCCTTTGAAGCTTACGATGTCATTGATAAAGTTGCTCTCGACTTCTATCAACAATACCAGCAAAAGCAGTCCGTAGGAGTTTAATTATGAGTTATCAGAGTGCCACTCTTGTTAAAACTAACACTCATCAGTCTGGAACAGACACCCGAATGGGAATCAATTCTACCACGATGAAAAAAGAAATAGCTAATAGTTGTGGCATTTGTGTTGATGATCATCCAATCCCTCCCTGTACTGGCTTCTCTAAAGACTATAACTGTTCTCCCTCCTATAAACCATAAATCTGTGAATTAACAAAAGGTCGCGTCATGAGTTACACCATCACTAATGAATGTATAAGCTGTCATCGCTGTCAAGTGGCTTGTCCCACTGATGCTATCCAAATACAAAACGGTAGATTACTCATTGACGCGAACCTTTGTAATGAGTGTCGCGGCCATTACGGAACCCCCCAATGTGCCGCCGCTTGTCCCACAAATGCTGGTTGTTTGTCTCTATCGGAGAAAATGGGTCAACCCAGGGACTATTGGGATACTTGGTTTAATCACTACAACACTCTCCTAACCAAGCTAAAACACGAAGAACCCACCTATTGTTGGGAGACTTGGTTTGATACTTATTCGCGCGAAATCGCCTCTTTAATGACGGCCCACAGTTAACAGTCAACCACGAAAAAAATCACTGATAACTGATTAGGGAAACGGTATCATTGGCAACTTAATTTTGGTAACTATCGATGCGAGAATGTATATATCTTGATAACAACGCCACCACCCAAATAGACGAGGAAGTCTTAGGGGCGATGATGCCCTACCTGACCCTCTACTATGGCAACCCCTCTAGTATGCACACCTTTGGCGGACAAGTAGGACGAGCCGTAACCACCGCTAGAGAACAGGTCGCCTCCCTTTTAGGGGCAGATGCTTCAGAAATCGTCTTTACCAGTTGTGGTACTGAAGGAGATAATGCTGCTATTCGTGGGGCCCTAGCTGCTCAACCGAATAAACGCCATATCGTCACTAGCGAAGTTGAACACCCTGCTGTTCTTAATCTTTGCAAAAACCTTGAAAAACAGGGTTATACGGTAACATATCTTTCGGTTAATAATCAAGGACAACTTGACCTGAGTGAAGTAGAAGCCTCTCTCACCGGGAACACAGCCCTAGTTTCGATTATGTATGCGAATAATGAAACTGGCGTTGTCTTCCCAGTAGAAAAGGTGGGGCAACTGGCGAAAGATTATGGAGCGATCTTCCATGTGGATGCAGTGCAAGCAGTGGGAAAAATTCCTCTCAATATGCAAACTAGCACCATAGATCTCTTAACCCTCTCTGGTCATAAAATCCATGCTCCTAAAGGCATTGGTGCTTTGTATGTCCGTCGCGGTACTCGCTTCCGTCCTTCCATGATTGGGGGACATCAAGAACGGGGCCGTCGGGCAGGTACGGAAAATGTCCCTGGGATTGTAGCATTAGGAAAAGCGGCCGAGTTAGCTCAATATCATTTAGCTAATGTGTCTGGCGAACGGCAATTACGGGATTATTTAGAACAAACAATTCTGACTTTAATTCCGAATACGGTGGTCAATGGTCATCCGATTCAACGATTGCCTAATACGACAAATATTGGTTTCAAATATATTGAAGGTGAGGCGATCTTACTCTCTCTAAATCAATATGAGATTTGTGCTTCTTCGGGTTCTGCTTGTACCTCTGGTTCCTTAGAACCTTCTCACGTCCTGCGGGCTATGGGACTTCCTTACAGTGTTCTTCACGGTTCGATTCGCTTTAGCCTTTCTCGTTATACAACACAAACTCAGATTGATCGAGTTCTTGAGGTTTTACCAGGAATCATTGAGCGATTACGGGCTTTATCTCCCTTTAATAGCGATGATTCTAGCTGGTTACAAGAACAAGAACTAGCCGTATTAGCTAAGTAAATCATGAATGATAAATGATGAATGATGAATTGAAAAAATGGCTATAAAGGTAAGTATTATACCTTCATAACTGACAATCTAGTCTAACAGTTCATAATTCATAATTCATAATTCATAATTCATAATTTAGAATTTTCTCAACTGATAACTGATAAGTGGTAACTGACTATGTGGGACTATACAGATAAGGTGATGGAATTCTTCTATAATCCTCGTAATCAGGGAACGATTACGGAGAAAAATGAAGGAGAAGCGATTACAACCGGAGAAGTAGGTAGTATTTCTTGTGGAGACGCTTTAAGGTTACATCTTAAGATTGATACTGCTACAGAAATCATCTTAGATGCTCGGTTTCAAACTTTTGGTTGTGCTTCTGCGATCGCGTCTTCTTCAGCATTAACTGAGTTATTGGTAGGCAAAACTTTAGATGAAGCTTTGAGTCTTACTAATAAACAAATTGCTGAATTCTTAGGGGGTTTACCCGAAGAAAAAATGCACTGTTCAGTGATGGGACAAGAAGCATTAGAAGCAGCTATCTTTAATTATAGAGGGATTCCTCTTGATAATCATGACGATGATGAAGGAGCCTTAGTTTGCCGTTGTTTTGGGGTCAGTGATGCCAGAATTCGCAGAATTGTTTCTGAAAATGGTCTGACGACTGCTGAACAAGTAACCCATTATGTGAAAGCAGGTGGAGGTTGTGGTTCTTGTCTAACAGATATTGATGATTTAATTGCAGAAATTGTGTTAGAACAAGAGACTGCAGTTGCTGCGGCGACTAAAGTTATTCAATCAAAAACAATTCCTACTACACCACTAACTAATCTACAAAAAATCACTCTTATTCAACAAATTCTCGAACAAGAAATCAAACCCATGTTAGCACAAGATGGGGGAGATGTAGAGTTATTTGATATCGAAGGAGATCTCGTTAAAGTAATTCTAAAAGGAGCTTGTGGTTCTTGTCCAAGTAGCACTGCTACCTTAAAAATGGGCATAGAAGCGCGATTACAAGAACGAATTTCACCGACTCTAACAGTCATTGCTGTGTAATTAATTGTCAACTATGAATGAGAAATGATGACCTATGAATTGGAAAAATAGATGTCAACAATCTAGTCTAAAATTCATAATTCATAATTCATAATTCATAATTTTCCCAAGAGGCCCTATGTTATTCCAAAAAAATAGTCGAGAGCGGTCGCCACCAAACGAGCATCGCTTTCGCGAGAGTGTTGAGAGACTCAAACCCAACATTTGATATCTGCAACACAACCCCCAGACGTTTTATCTAACGTCTCTTCCAAGACTGACGTAGTGATCGAGGGTTCGACGGGACGTAATCCCCAAGACAATTATAGAACGAATCATTACTACGTCCGAAAGGTCAACCTTGACCATTGTATTCACACTAAATTGTCAATCAAGTACAAGCGAGAAATCACCATGCGTCAAATTGCATTTTACGGAAAAGGCGGTATCGGTAAATCTACCACTTCTCAAAATACCTTAGCCGGAATGGCTCAAGCTGGCAACCGCATCATGATCGTCGGTTGTGACCCTAAAGCTGATTCTACCCGTTTGATCCTTAACTGTAAAGCTCAGGTAACTGTATTACACTTAGCAGCAGAACGCGGTTCAGTTGAAGACATCGAACTCGAAGATGTACTATTAACTGGATTTGAAAATATCAAATGTGTCGAATCAGGTGGTCCTGAACCTGGGGTTGGTTGTGCTGGTCGTGGTATTATCACTTCCATCAACTTCCTAGAAGAAGAAGGTGCTTATGCAGACCTAGACTTCGTATCCTATGACGTATTAGGAGACGTTGTGTGTGGTGGTTTCGCAATGCCTATCCGTGAAGGAAAAGCCCAAGAAATCTACATCGTAACCTCTGGGGAAATGATGGCGATGTATGCTGCTAACAACATCGCTCGTGGTATCTTGAAATATGCTCACACTGGTGGCGTACGTTTAGGTGGTTTAATTTGTAACAGCCGTAACGTCAACAAAGAAATCGAACTAATCGAAGAATTGGCTGAACGTTTAAACACCCAAATGATTCACTTCGTACCCCGTTCCAAACAGGTACAAGAAGCTGAATTACGTCGTCAAACCGTTATTCAATACTCTCCTGATCATCCTCAAGCTCAAGAATACCGTGACTTAGGTGACAAAATTGTTAACAACAAAAAACTCACCATCCCCACTCCCATCGACAACGACGAACTCGAAGAACTCTTAATCAACTACGGTTTATTAGGTTCCGAAGAAGAGTACAAGAAAGTTATGGAAGCTGATGTGGCAGCACAACAACTCACCAGAGGTTCTAAGTAATCTAGGGTACTCGCGCAATTAAACCCATGTAACTGGGACATGGGGGAATCAAACCAGTGAACAGTGAACAGTGAACAGTAAACAGTTGTCAAAACTTTTAACTGATAACTGATAACTGATAACTGATAACCCCCTTACCCCTTCTTCAGTGAACAGTAAACAGTAAACAGTAAACAGAGCAACAGTGATTTAACTGATAACTGATAACTGATAACTGGTAATCCTCATCCTCACAAACACTCCCCACTCGTCTATTTGACGAGGGCGTTGTTCCATCCTAATCGCCAACCTATCACCGAGGAACACTATGTCAACAGTAGAAGACAGAAAGCAGCTAATCAAAGACGTTCTTGATACTTACCCCGACAAGTTAGCCAAGAAACGTTCCAAACATCTTAACGTTTACGAAGAAGGCAAAGACGATTGCGGTGTAAAATCTAACGTTAAGTCTGCACCTGGAGTTATGACCGCTCGTGGTTGTGCTTATGCAGGGTCTAAAGGGGTAGTTTGGGGTCCTATCAAAGATATGATCCACATCTCCCACGGGCCGGTTGGTTGTGGTTACTACTCTTGGTCTGGTCGTCGTAACTACTATATCGGAACCACTGGAGTTGATACCTTTGGTACGATGAACTTTACCTCTGATTTCCAAGAACGGGACATCGTTTTTGGTGGAGACAAAAAACTCCTGAAAATCACCGAGGAAATTGAAGAATTATTCCCCCTCAACAATGGGATTTCCATTCAATCTGAATGTCCTATTGGCTTAATCGGAGACGATATTGAAGGTGTTGCCCGTAAAGCGCAAAAAATCACCAACAAACCCGTTGTTCCCGTCCGTTGTGAAGGGTTCCGTGGAGTTTCTCAATCTTTAGGACACCACATCGCTAACGACGCAGTACGTGACTGGGTATTCAGTCGTACAGATGCAGCCGAAATCGAAACCACTCCTTATGACGTAGCCATCATCGGTGACTACAACATCGGTGGAGATGCTTGGTCTAGCCGTATTCTTCTCGAAGAAATGGGTCTACGCGTCGTTGCTCAATGGTCTGGAGACGGAACCATCAACGAAATGATGCAAACCCCCAAAGTGAAACTCAACCTGATTCACTGTTACCGTTCCATGAACTACATCAGTCGTCACATGGAAGAAAAATACGGTATTCCCTGGTTTGAATACAACTTCTTCGGCCCCACCAAAATTGCTGAATCTTTACGGGCGATCGCTGCACTCTTTGATGAAACCATCCAAGAAAAAGCAGAACAAGTAATCGCTAAGTACGAACAACAAACTGCAGATGTCTTAGCTAAATACCGTCCTCGTTTAGAAGGCAAAACCGTCATGATGATGGTTGGTGGATTACGTCCTCGTCACGTTGTTCCCGCTTTCACCGACTTAGGTATGGTCATGATTGGAACCGGATATGAGTTCGCTCACGGTGACGACTATAAACGTACCACTGAGTATGTAGATGACGCAACCCTCATCTATGATGACGTAACTGCTTATGAGTTTGAAAAATTCGTTCAAGAACTCAAACCCGACTTAGTTGCTTCCGGTGTTAAAGAGAAGTATGTGTTCCAAAAAATGGGACTACCCTTCCGTCAAATGCACTCTTGGGATTACTCTGGCCCTTATCACGGTTATGACGGATTTGCTATCTTTGCACGGGATATGGACTTAGCTCTAAATAACCCAACTTGGGGGCTGATCAAATCTCCTTGGAATAAATAAGACAAGGGAACAGGGGACAAGTTTCCCCCCTCCCCCTCTTATTGCCCAAACGATGCCTTACTATCCTTGATCGAAGAACGGAGTACCACCAATGCCTCAGAATATAGATAACATTCAAGACCACGTTGAGTTATTTCATCAGCCTGAGTACCAAGAGTTATTTGAAAACAAAAAAGCCATGCAAGGTATGGCTGCTGATGAAGAAGTAACCAAAGTTGCTGAGTGGACCAAAAGTTGGGAATATCGTGAAAAGAACTTCGCTCGTGAAGCCCTCACCATCAACCCCGCTAAAGCTTGTCAACCTTTAGGTGCTATCTTAGCAGCAGTTGGATTTGAAGGAACCCTCCCCTTTGTACACGGGTCACAAGGTTGTGTTGCTTACTTCCGTACCCACTTTACCCGTCACTTCAAAGAACCCTTTAGTGGTGTTTCTTCTTCCATGACTGAAGACGCAGCCGTTTTCGGTGGATTGAAAAACATGATCGAAGGTTTAGAGAACGCCTACAATCTCTACAAACCCAAAATGATTGCTGTCTGTACAACTTGTATGGCAGAAGTTATTGGAGATGACTTAGGTTCCTTCATCGGTAACTCTAAAGCAGCAGGTTCTGTTCCTGAAGATTTCCCCGTTCCCTTTGCTCATACTCCTTCTTTCGTTGGTTCTCATATCACTGGATATGACAACATGATGAAAGCTGTCCTCGGCAACTTAACCGAAGGCAAAAAAGCTGCTACCACCAACGGCAAAATCAACTTTATTCCTGGGTTTGAAACCTATATTGGTAACTTACGCGAACTGAAACACTTAGTCAGTGCTATGGGCGTTAATGCTACCATCTTAGGCGACCACGAACTCTATTTAGATTCTCCTAACGATGGAGAATTCAAAATGTACCAAGGCGGTACAACCTTAGCAGAAGGTGCAGATTCTATCAACGCTGAAAAAACCATCGCTCTGCAAACTTATCCTACCCTAAAAACCCTCGACTATATCGAGAAAGAATGGCAGCAACCCACCGCTACCTATCGTCCTTGGGGTATTCAAGCGACTGACGCTTTCTTAATGGGACTCTCTGAAATCACAGGTAATCCTGTTCCCCCCGAATTAGAATTAGAACGGGGACGTGCAGTAGATGCCATGACCGATAGTCATGCTTGGTTACACGGCAAAACCGCCGCTATCTACGGTGATCCTGATCTTGTATTAGGCGTACTACAATTCTTGTTAGAAATGGGCGTAGAACCAGTTCACGTCTTAGTTAACAATTCTAGCGAAGAATTTGAAACAGAAGCCAAAGCCCTCTTAGCTTCTAGTCCTTACGGTCAAAAAGCAACCGTTTGGGGTGGTAAAGATTTATGGCATATGCGTTCTTTACTGTTCACCGAACCCGTTGACTTCTTAGTTGGTAACTCCTACGGTAAATACCTCTGGCGCGATACCCAGATTCCTTTAATCCGCATCGGTTATCCTATCTTTGATCGTCACCACTTACACCGTTATTCTACCATTGGTTACAATGGCGCGATTAACCTACTAAATTGGATTGTTAACGCTCTATTTGAAGAAATTGACCGTAACACCAATATCCCCTCGAAGACCGATATTTCCTTCGATTTAGTCCGTTAATCAAAGGGAGACAAGGAAGAACAGGGGGAAAAGGAATTCTTTTCCTCCCCCCCCTCTCCTTTTAGAAGTTAGAAGTTAGAAGTCAGAAGTCAGAAGTTAAATGCTTTTTATGCTTCCTTTATTTCGACCAAAAGTAGAGATATATGACCAGTGAACAGTGATTTAACTGATAACTGATAACTGATAAAGCTCAATCCTCTCTACCACCAATTTATTATTTTGCGCTTACGCGCTCTCACTTAAATGTGCTGATGTTTGCGGCGAAGATGTTGGTCATTATATCTGTTAAAGGGACGCAATAGTTAATAGTTAATGGTTAGTAGTTTATACATAAAAACTATCAATTATCAACTGTTAACTATTAACTCTCAACTCTCAAAAGGAATTCAGTCATGAAATTAACAAAAGGCAAAATCAACGAACTGCTAACGCAACCCGGTTGTGAGCATAATCATAAAAAAGAGGGTGAGGGTAAAAATAAGTCTTGTACCCAACAAGCTCAACCCGGTTCTGCTCAAGGAGGCTGCGCTTTTGATGGTGCATCTATCGCCCTTGTTCCTATCACCGATGCAGCCCATTTAGTTCATGGTTCTATTGCTTGTTCTGGTAATACTTGGGGCAGTCGTGGCAGTCTGTCAAGCGGCCCTAATACTTATAAAATGGGTTTTACAACTGATTTATCAGAAAATGATGTTATTTTTGGTGGTGAGAAAAAACTTTATCAAGCAATTGGTCAACTCATTACACGTTATCATCCAGCCGCAGTTTTTGTCTATTCAACTTGTGTTACTGCCCTCATTGGGGATGATTTAGATGCAGTCTGTAAAGCTGCTAGTAATAAGTTTGAAACTCCTATTGTTCCGGTTCATGCACCAGGATTTGTGGGTAGCAAAAATCTGGGCAACCGTTTAGGAGGAGAAGCTTTACTTGACTATGTAGTCGGAACTAGAGAACCGGAATATACCACTCCTTATGATATTAATCTCATTGGAGAATATAATATCGCGGGTGAAATGTGGGGTGTTATTCCCTTATTAGAAAAAGCGGGATTTCGGGTTCTTTCTAAGATTACAGGTGATGCTCGTTATAATGAGGTTTGTTATGCTCATCGGGCTAAACTTAATGTTATGATTTGCTCGAAAGCTTTAATTAATATGGCTACTGCCATGAAGGAACGTTACGATATTCCTTTCATAGAAGAATCCTTCTATGGTGTAGCTGATATGAACCGTTGTTTACGCAATATTGCCGCTTTCTTCGGTGATGCTGCTTTACAAGAACGGGTAGAAAATTTAATTGAAGAACAAACCCTTAAGTTAGACATCGCTTTGGCCCCTTATCGGCAAAGGTTAGAGGGTAAACGCATGGTCTTATATACAGGAGGTGTAAAAAGTTGGTCAATTGTATCAGCCGCTCAAGATTTAGGTATTGAAGTCGTCGCAACTAGCACTAAAAAAAGCACAGAAGAAGACAAAGCGCGTATTAAACAGTTGCTTGGTCAAGATGGCATTATGCTAGAAAAAGGCAGCCCCGAAGAACTATTACGAGTCATTGAAAAAACAAAGGCTGATTTATTAGTTGCAGGGGGACGTAATCAATATACTGCCCTGAAAGCTAGAATTCCCTTTTTAGATGTTAACCAAGAACGTCATCATCCTTATGCGGGTTATGTCGGTATGGTGGAAATGGCTAGAGAATTAGATGAGGCAGTACATAGTCCTATTTGGCGACAAGTCCGTCAAGCTGCCCCTTGGGAAATTTGGCAACAAGAACATGAAAGTTTGTTGCATTTGGAAGCAGAGTAGGGAGAGCAGGGAGCAGGGAGCAGGGAGCAGGGAGCAGGGAGCAGGGGAGCAGGGGGAGTAGGGGAGAAGAAAAATTGTCTTATTGTCCCATCATCCCATCATCCCATCACCCCATCACCCGATTACCCCATCACCCCATCACCCCATCACCCCATCATCCCATCATCCCATCATCCCATTACCCAACAGAAGGAGGAACGGAAATGACCACTATTTTAAGTCCCAATAAGTCTCTATCAGTCAACCCCTTAAAAATGAGTCAACCTTTAGGCGCGGCCTTAGCGTTCTTAGGGTTAAAAGGAATGATGCCTTTATTTCATGGGGCCCAAGGTTGTACAGCCTTTGCTAAAGTAGTCTTAGTTCGTCATTTCCGTGAATCAATTCCCTTGTCTACCACTGCTATGACGGAAGTAAGTACCATTTTAGGGGGTGAAGACCATGTTGAGCAAGCTATCTTAACAATTGTTGACAAATATAAACCTCAAGTTATTGGTTTGTTAACTACAGGGTTAACGGAAACGAGAGGGGATGATATGGGAGGTATTCTCCAGGTAATTCGAGAACGTAACCCCAAATTAAACAATTTACCCATTATTTTCGTTTCTACTCCTGATTATAAAGGATCGTTACAAGATGGGTATACAGCCGCCATAGAAAGCATTGTTTCTACGGACTATGGGTCTTTCACCCCTGACCAACCGTTGATGGCTTCTGTGGGGATGCAGCCTCAAGTGACCATTCTGTGTAGTTCCTCTTTATCTCCTGGAGATGTGGAAGAACTCAAAGCGATCGTGGAAGGATTTGGCTTAACTCCTATCATGATACCCGATCTGTCTCGTTCTTTGGATGGTCACTTAGAAGATAATCCTCATACGGTAACAACAGGGGGAACCACATTAACCCAACTGCAACAATTAAACCGTTCTTGCTTTACTTTAGCGGTTGGGGAAAGTATGCGCAAAGCAGCCCAAATTTTAGAACAACGGTTTGGGACTAAATATGAGGTTTTCTCCCGTTTAGCGGGGTTAGATGGAGTAGATGCCTTTTTATGGCGACTCTCTCAGATTATTACTTCCCGTTGTGATCATCATTTCCCCATTATCCCCAATATTCCGGCCTATCTGCAACGTCAACGCCGTCAGCTACAAGATACTATCCTCGATACTCACTTCTATTTTGGGGGCAAAAAGGTAGTTTTAGCTTTAGAACCGGATTTACTGCACCAAACCGCCTGGTTATTAAATTCTATGGGGGCTAAAATCCAAGGGGCTGTTACAACGACAAAATCCCCCTTATTAGAAGATTTACCCATAGAAACGGTAATAATCGGGGATTTAGAAGATTTAGAAGATTTGGCTGTCGGCTGTGACCTGGTGATTACCAATTCTCATGGCGGCCCCATTGCCAAACGACTCCATGCCCCATTGTATCGTATGGGATATCCCGTATTTGATCAATTAGGCAATGGTCAACGATGTTTAGTAGGTTATCGAGGAACGATGCAATTTCTTTTTGATGTGGGTAATATTTTACTCGAAGAAGAAGTTAAACATAGTCCTTGTTCATCTACCTATGTTAATAGTTAATAGTTGATAGTTAATGGTTAACAGCTATTAACTACCAACTCGTAACTATCAACTGCCAACGACTACTTATTATCTCTAGGAGGAACGGAAATGAAAGTTGCTTTTACGACCAGTGATAATGTTCATGTTAATGCCCATTTTGGTTCAGCTAGTCAAATTGCCCTCTATGATGTTTCTCCCAATGGGTTTAACTTTGTTAATACCTTGAAGTTTAACGGAGAATTAAAAGAAGATGGGAACGAAGATAAATTAGTTCCTAAAATCGAGGCTTTAAACGGTTGTACTTTAATCTATGTTTCTGCTATTGGAGGTAGTGCTGCAGCCCGTTTAATTCGTAAAAATGTAACCCCAATTAAAGCTCGTACCGAAGATGATAAAATTGATGAAATTCTTGGTGAATTAGTCAAAACCTTAAAAGGAAATCCTCCTCCCTGGTTACGCAAAGTTCTACAACAAGAATCACAACCTGTCAGTTTTGAAGACTAGGAATAGTAAATAGTAAATAGTGAATAGTTAATAGTGAATAGTTAATCAATACTCACTATCAACTATTAACTAAAAACCATCAACTATCAACTATCAATTACTAACCATCAACTACTATGACAACGACAACTCAAAATCCTGAAACATCTCCTAGTTTAATTGCAGAAAGTCTATTTCTACAAGAATTAGTCCGTCAAATTCGCGCCTTTGATCACTATGGATTTTATCGAAGTTGGTCTGATGAATTAGTTCTGTCTCCTTTCATCATAGCTAAGAAGAAAAGACGGGAAATTTCCTTAGAAGGAGATGTTGACCCTACCACAAAAATGAGAATTCTCTGTTTCTATCGTGCCATTGCTTCTTTGATTGAAAAAGAAACCGGACAATTATGTCAAGTGGTGGTAGATTTAAACCATGAAGGCTTTGGTTGGGTATTAATTTGGTGTGGTCGTTTAATGGTAGTCACTCGTACCTTAAGAGATGCTCATCGCTTTGGTTTTGAAACCATGGAATCTTTAGCAGAACAAGGGAAAAATTTAACAGCTTCCGGCGTTGAAATGGTTAAACGTTTTCCTGAAGTTGCTCAATTTTAACTGAGGAATAAGGACTATGGTACAAATTATCAATTCCCTACCAACACCGGAAACTGTTGCTGATCTCAAAACCAAAATTCGGCGACTAAATTCTCAAGCTGGTCAATCAAAAATGGACTTGCATGATCTCGCAGAAGGACTACCTACAGATTATGAAACTCTCCTAGAACAAGCCCAAAAAACTTACGATATCTATCGTGAACTAGATCAACTGAAACAACAACTCAAACAATGGGAGGAAACCCTATAATGACTGCTACTCCACAAACTTTAGTTGGCTTCAAAAGCTTAATCGATACCGAAGAATTTTTAGACTTTTTTGGCATTGAATACGACCCTACTTTTGTCAATGTCAATCGTCTACATATTCTCAAACAATTTTCTCTCTTAATTGCTGAAATTGATGAAGTTTTCGGTGACTTAACTGAAGCTGAAAAATTGGCTAAATATGGTGAAGCTTTTGAAGAAGCTTACGAACTTTTCAAAACGTCTAGTCCCATAGAAACCAGACTGTTTAAAGTCTTCAAAGATAAGGCCAAAAACTTTGTTTCCTTAGACGAAATAAGCACAGAAGCTGGAGTTTAATTAAGATCATGGAATTCACCCCTACTGAACTAGAACGCTATTCCCGACAAATACAACTTCCTGGTTTTGGCCAAGAAGGACAAAAACGCCTCAAGGACTCCACTGCCGTCGTTACTGGAGTCGGGGGACTCGGCGGCACTGTAGCCCTTTATTTGGCTGTTGCTGGCGTAGGTAAATTAATTCTCGTTCGTGGGGGTGATTTGCGCCTTGATGACCTCAATCGTCAAATTTTGATGACTAATGCTTGGGTAGGTCAACCCAGAGTCTTTAAGGCTAGGGAAACCCTCTTAAATATTAACCCAGAAATCGAAATTGAGGCGGTTCACGAATTTGTCACCCCTGACAATGTGGATGCTTTAGTACAACAGGCTGATATTGCCTTTGACTGTGCCTTTGATTTTACGGAACGGAATCTCCTCAATGCTGCTTGTGTGCGGTGGGGGGTTCCGATGGTGGAAGCAGCTATGAGTGGCATGGATGCGTACTTAACCACCATTATTCCTGGGGAAACTCCTTGTTTATCTTGTATTTTCCCAGAAAAACCAGATTGGGATCGATGGGGATTTGGGGTTTTAGGCGCAGTTTCAGGAACTTTAGCCTGTTTAGCTGCCTTAGAAGGAATTAAACTCCTCACTGGCCTCGGAGAACCCTTAACGGGTCAACTTTTGACGATGGACTTGGGCAGCGCAACTTTTGCTAAACGTCGTCCTTATCATGATCCTAATTGTCCGGTTTGTGGGCATTTTACCCAACAACGGTTAATGAGTTACGTCGGAAAGCAAAAGGCACAAGTTCAGAATTATGAATTCATAATTCATAATTCATAATTTAGAATTTATAATTCATAATTTCTATCAGGAGGTATCAATGACAGTTACTCTAACAGAAAAAGCAGCATTTCGACTTCGCTCTTTTTTAAGAGGCGAAACCCCCAAAGTAAGCGGTATTAGAGTTGGGGTGATTAATGGAGGCTGCAATGGTCGTGAATATTCCTTAAATTTGGTCAGTGAACCTAAGACCGATGACTTGGTATTTGAACAAGATAGAGTTCCCATTTATGTGGATTCTAATAGTTCTACTTTGTTAAGTGGGGTTGTCATTGACTTTGTTGAAAGTTTAACCCAAAGTGGCTTTACTTTTAGTAATCCAAATGCAAGTAATACTTGTGGCTGTGGTAAGTCTTTCTCAACATCAGATTGTTCCAGTCAAGCATCATCTTGCGGCTAAAAAGTTTTGATTGTTTTATCGTTTTTTTTCTGTGAAAACGGTAACATATCAATTGTCAACGTTCCATTCCTGGAGAACAAGAAAACATGACTACAACCTACAAAGTTCGTCTCACCAAAGTTGTTAAAAGAAAAAATCAAGAGACGGGAAAGAAAGAAGAATTCACGGAAATGGATCTTACTTTAGATGTTCCTGAGGATAAGTATATCCTTGAAGCGTTTGAAGATGCCATTAACGACGATGAAATTCAATACCCTGATGGTATTGATGAGTTGCCTTCTTCTTGTCGTTCAGGTTCTTGTTCTAGTTGCTTAGGCAGAATAGTAGAAGGAACAGTTAATCAAGAAGACCAAAGCTTTTTGGATGATGAGCAAATGGAGAAAGGATGGGTACTTCTTTGTGTTGCTTATCCTACCTCAGATTGCATCATTAAAACTCACCAAGAAGCCAATCTTGGTTAAGTTAAACTAACACAGTGAACAGTTATCAAAACTTTTAACTGATAACTGATAACTGATAACTGTTAAACACCTTCATCCATCTGCTGGGGAAGTCGTTGTCACCCATAGACTACGACTTCTCACCCTTTATCTTTGACTTTTGAAGGAAAACATAATTATGGATGTTACCCTAATTAACCCTAACAATAATTGGATTGAGGTCAGTCATGGACTTAAAGTGGAAAATATTTTTATTCAAAACTATCTTTTGGATTATGGGGGAAGTTTTACTCAACGTTTTAGGCTTGGATAATGTGGCAGATTATAGCGAATTTATTTTCGGTCAAGAGATGGAATTATCTAAGAAAAATAACCGCATGGTTAAACTTTCTTGTCTCAAACCTAAATTCTGCCCCAAAATAAATGAAAATTGTCCGGTTAATGAAGTCGCTTTTCAATTTTCTGAGGCTCCCATAGATGACTGTATTAGTCAGCATAGCGTCTTTTTCAATAAATGTGTGAAGGTTAAACACCATTGCATTAAAGCGTCTCTATTTTCTGATTTATCCTATAGTTCTCATCACAAGGAGTCGCCAGATGATTCGTGAAAGATTAGTTCAAGAATATCTCGAAATTATTAATCGATATTATCCTAAAGTTGGTGACTTATTGAAGGATTGTCATGTGACTTTGTGTCAAGTTTCTCTGAGAAAATCTAGAGAAAATCATTATTATTATTTGGCAATTTATTATTCATCCCCTAGAAGTAAAACTGTTGTATCTTATCAAAACGAACTCAAGGAAGTTGCAGAAAATTTAGGCTTAGTAGATGTCACATTTTTGAATGCTAAAACCTTGATTCGTGATCCTCTTTCTCAACTTAAACAACAAAATCCTCGTCTGTGGTTAGAGTTATATTGGCTTGTTAATTTGAACTCTGAACCCCTAAGATAATTGATTTATTCAAAGAAATATTTAACTTTAGGCTCTTGATTAAACTGAGTTGAATAATTACCCAAAACTATTACGTTAAGGAAGTAATTATTTAGCTCAGATTTTTTATATATAAACTTAAATGATTATGTAAAATATGTATATCTAGTTACGGTTTGTGATATAAAAAATTATTATAATAATAGTTAGGTACAAAGGATTAAATATGAAATGTAATTCCTGTCCTGATAGTTGTGAAACCAAGTCCAATAAACCGAAGCAAAAAAGTAGACGTTTTTGGGCAAAACAAACAACTAAACCATCTCCTCCCCCTAGTAATCATCCTACTATTATTTTAGTAGGTTCTCCTAATGTGGGAAAAAGTCTACTGTTTAATGTATTAACAGGTTCTTACGTTTCCGTAGGTAACTATCCTGGTACTACAGTAGAAGTTTCACGCAGTCATACCATTATTGGGGGACAAACAGTAACAATGATAGATACTCCTGGAATGTATTCTTTAGTTTCTTTAACCGAAGAAGAAAAGTTCTCCAGAAATTTATTATTTACTGAAAAAATTGATTTGGTCATTCATGTTATTGATGCCAAAAATGTGAGTAGAATGTTACCCCTAACGTTTCAATTAATTGAAACTCAGATCCCTATTATTTTAGCAGTCAATATGATTGATGAAGCTGAAAAATTAGGAATTTGGGTTAATGAGAAACAATTAGAGGCTTCTTTGGGAATCTCAGTTGTTACCCTCTCAGCCATCCAAAAACGTGGGATTCAAACTCTAACTAATAAGGTGGCAAATCATGTCTTTATTCCTTCGTTATCCTACAGCTATTGAAGAAGGGATTACTAAAATTGAGTCCCTACTCAGCAAAAATAAAGTCATTATGTCGATGACTGTTAATTCTTCAGTTTCTCGACGCTCTTTAGCCTTATTACTACTCCAAAAAGAACCCATTTTTTGGAAAAAAATACAACAACAAGAACCTTATATTGTTGAAATTGAATCTGTTATACAGTCAGTTCAATCTCAATTTAGTGATCCCTTAATTTTAGTGATTGCTAAAACTCGCCATCAGATGGCCAGAAAAATAGAAGAATCTGCTGTTGTTAAGCTCAAGAAAAAATCCCCTGAAGGAGAAGATTTTTTCCATCAATTAACGGTCAATCCTATTACGGGTTTTCCCTTACTTATTTTTGTCCTTTATTTTGGTATTTATAAATTTGTTGGGGAGTTTGGGGCTGGAATTTTAGTGAATCAAATCGAAGGATTTTTTGCTAACAATATTAATCCTGTCGTTAATCAAATAACGGCTCAATTTTTACCTTGGAAGATCGCGCAAGATTTAATTGCCAATGATTATGGTATTATTACATTAGGAGTTCGCTATGCGATCGCTATTATTTTTCCGATTGTAACTACTTTCTTTTTAGTCTTGTCTTTACTAGAAGATAGTGGTTATCTGCCTCGAATTTCCTTGTTAGTGGATCGTTTATTTAAACCACTTGGACTTTCAGGACGTGCCATTATTCCTCTTATTTTGGGGCTAGGATGTGGGACAATGGCAACTTTAGTGACTCGCACTTTAGAAAGTAAAAGAGAAAGATTTATTGCTACTCTTTTATTAGCATTGGTCATCCCTTGTTCGGCTCAATTAGGCATTATTTTAGGGTTACTTTCTCAAAATCCTTTAGCCTTAACAATTTGGCTAGGATGTCTTGGAATTGTCTTCTTAGGAGTAGGGATATTAACAGCAAAAGTTATCCCTGGTAATATGTCCTCATTTTATATGGAAATTCCCCCTTTACGTTGGCCTCATCCGATGGGAATTGTCAGTAAAACCTATGGCCGTGTTAAATGGTATATTAAAGAAATTACTGGCTTATTTATTTTAGCATCTATCTTTATTTGGATAGGAAAATTAACTGGAATCTTTGAATTATTAGTTAACTTACTCAATCCAATTATGATAGATTTAGGATTACCTAAAGATGCTGCTTCTGTGTTTTTGTATGGATTTTTCCGTCGAGATTATGGGGCAGCCGGAATGTTTGATTTATATAATTCTGGTATTTTAGACGGGCGACAATTAGTTGTAACTGCTGTTACTCTAACCTTATTTATTCCTTGTATTGCTCAATTTCAATCTCTTTTGAGAGAACAGGGACTTAAAACTACTCTAGGTATGACTAGCTTCATTCTTACTTTTGCCTTTTGTATTGGCTATTCTCTCAATCAATTATTACTAATTTTCGAGGTAAGTTTCTAAATGTTTACTCAAACTTTTACCGTGGAATCTTCTGCCTTAAATCTACTCAAAGAAAAAGAAAAAGGCATTATCACACAATTTCGCAAAAATGATGAACTTCTGCTCAAAAAACTTATTGCTATGGGAATTATGCCAGGACTTTCTGTGACCATAGAACAACGATTTCCTTCATTTGTTATTAATATGAATGGCACTCGTCTGGCCATTGATCGTAATCTAGCCCGTGCGATTTATGTCCGACGAACCCGATAGGAAGTAACGCAAAAATAACATTGAGGGGAGAATTATTTTAATGATACTAAACTGGCAAAAAGATCACTCATTCTTAGCATTTTGCTTTGCTGTCCCCATTGCCTTATTAGGCGGGTTAATGGGGTTAGGAGGTGCAGAATTTCGCTTGCCAGTATTAGCAGGGCCATTAGGATATTCTGCTCGTCAGTCAGTGCCTCTCAACTTAGCAGTTAGTTTAGTGACAATTATCATTTCTCTGCTAATTCGTGGCAAAATTTTATCATTAGCTGTAGTTATTCCTTATAGCCCAATTCTCATATTTTTAATTATTGGCGCAGTCATTATGGCTTTTTTTGGGGCAAGTTGGTCAAAAAAAATCTCTAATGAAAGTCTTGAAAAAGTCATTTTAGTCTTGCTAATTATGATTGGTTGTGCTTTAATAATAGAAGGATTCCTCCCTGAATCTTTAGCCGCCCTTGTCCCTGGTGTCCCAGGAGTACAGGTAGCAGTTGCTTTAATTTGTGGCTTAGGCATTGGGTTAGTCAGTAGCTTATTAGGAGTCGCTGGCGGAGAGTTAATTATTCCTACTCTTATCTTTGGCTTTGGACTAGATATCAAAATTGCAGGAACGGGAAGTCTATTAGTCAGTTTACCTACCGTAATAGTTGGTTTACTACGCTACAACAGTCAAGGGGCATTTGCTGATACTCTCCCCCTCAAACAAACGGTATTACCAATGAGTTTTGGTTCCTTCATTGGGGCAATATTGGGAGGTCTGCTAGTGGGAATAATTTCGGCTTCAGCCTTAAAAATTATTCTAGGGGTGATTTTAAATTTGGCCGCCCTAAAAGTTTTTCTTCATATTAAGCCTAAATAGTTTTTCATCTTAAGTTTTTTTCAGTGACATTAACATGGGGAATTGCTATTGTCTACACATTCTAAAAAATACCAATCTCGATAGTTTTAAGGTCACACCGTCGCCACACCACCTAACAGAATTCAAGAGGCTTCATAACCCTTGGATAAAACTCGTTAGTCACCCTAAATAAGATGACTAGCGATCGCTAAATCAAACGAAAAACCATCCTCAAACAAGGAGAACACTTATGGCAAGTTTAAGCGGTTTAACCTTTGGTAAATTAGATTGGATTCCTAAATTTGTTCAGTCCATTAATAAAGATAATTGTCTTGGTTGTGGACGGTGTTTTAAAGTCTGTGGCCATAAAGTATTGCAATTAATGGCACTCAATGAAGACGGAGAATTCGTCGATGAAGATGAAGATGAAATCGAACGTAAAGTTATGGTAGTAGCCAATCAAAATAATTGTATTGGTTGTGAAGCCTGCGCTCGTATTTGCCCCAAAAATTGCTACACTCACGCGCCCTTACCCGCCTAGTAAATGTAGTCAATTTTTCTGGTTTGGGTTGCGCCAAAGCGCAACCTAATTTTATTTTTTCTTAAGTCTAATCGAATGGATGATCTACCCCAAGAAGTTAAACAATTATTACTCAAAGCGGCTGAAAATTGGGAAAATACAGACTTATCAGAGCATTATATTGAGCAAGCATTACATCAAGCTGGCGATAATCTTGATGTGTTGATCGGAGCTTATCGTTTCTTCTTTTATAAGAATAAACCTACTATTGCCTTAACAATAGCTAAAAAAGTCTTAAATATCATCCAAGAAAGCGAAAAGCTACCTATAGAATGGAGCCAACTTCATCTGATTTTAGCTAATCGTCAGGATGAATCATTAATTCGGCTGTATATTAATGCTTATGCGGCTCAGGGGTTTATTTTAGCTAAATTAGGACAACTTGAAGCAGCTAAATTAATCACCCAAAGGGTAAAAGAAATTGATCACCATCGAGAATCTTGTGCCACAACTGTATTTGACGTTTTAACAGCAACACCCGACCAAGACGACTAAAAATTTAACGCTTTATTCAGGAGAAATATTCCCATGACACAAACACGTAAAGATCAATATTTTGCCCTAATTGATCAATTAATTCGTTGTCCCAATGGACAAGAACCTGATGTTTTAACGGCTAATTCGGAATTATTGGATGCAGATTTTATTCAATCTTTGATGCAAGTTGCTACCATGATGGCCCATGAAAATAACCCTGATGGAGCTAAATTTTTAATCTATATTGCTCGTCAATTATCTAAAGAATTAGGATTATATCCTGAAGTAGCTAATCAAATTTCATAGTATAAAGTAAGCCAGACAGTGAATTAATTCACTGTCTAGATAGTCGTACTTTTATTAATGTTCACTATATTCTGTTCAGATAAGTTTGTATTTTTTGAACTAGGATTTGAACATAAGGGTCTTTAAATAAGGTGTGATGATATCCAGGAATTTCTTGAATTTCCACGCCTTCTGTCACTAAACTTTCTAATTGGGATGAGTGCAGTAAACGATATTCTTGGGAGATAAATAAGGTAACTTTTCCTGAATAAGACTGAGGAGAATATTGGTTTCGTGCTAACTCAAAAGCATTAAGTAGTCTCACATCTTCAATATAGCGAGGTAAGGGTTTATTATTGTTAGAAAATAGTTGTCCTTGCCAATATCTTAAACGAATTATCCATTTTTCTTTTGTCCAAAAAAGTTTATTTTTAAACATTTCTACTAGATAATTTATTCCAAATTGACGAAGATTATACCAATGGAAATAAATGCCAATATCCTGCTGTCCCCAAATAGCATCAATAAAACCTAAGAAAGCTATCTTTTCTCCATTTGCTTGTAGTTGTTGCGCCATTTCAAAGGTCAAAAATGAATCTGCACAGTAAGTTATCAGAAAATAAGGGCCATGGGGTTGAATAGTTTGCATATCTTCAATGAATTTAGCAGCAATATCTTTTAATTTTAAAGAATTAACTTGAGGTTTTAAAAATCCTGTAATTCCCAAAATATTAAGAATATAAAAAGGTTGATTTTTGTCTAAATAATCCCCGATTTTTTGGGCTTGACGAATTGAATTTATGAAAAATAATGGGAAATTATTCCCTTGATTTTTAATAGTAACAACAGAAGATTCTTGGATCATATTTTCCTGATTTTTAATTTGTTTTACAAGACTTTCAACTGTTGGTGTTTGTAAGAAGTTTGACAGAGGAAGATTAATATTAAATTCTTGCTCAATTTTTGCTAATATACGCATAGCTAAAAGGGAATGTCCTCCTAAATCAAAAAAGTTATCTTGTAGACTAATTGAATTACTGTTTAGGACTTGTTCCCAGATATTAACTAAGCGTAATTCTAATTCAGTTTGAGGTTTAATATGTATTTCAGACGTTTTTGAGGATATTGAATTAGAGGGAAATGTCAAAGTATCATAATTTATTTTACCATTAAAAGTTACAAAAGAATTTTGCTCTTTTTTTATTGATAAACATACATGATCAATGTTTTGTGTTGGATAATTAACAATTTCTTGTAATAAAAATTTAAAATGTTTAATAAATTCCTGAATAGTAGAAGCTTCAAATAAGTTAGTATTATATTCAAAAAATCCTTCTATTCCCATCGGTGTTTCCCAAGATAGTACCATTAAGTCAAATAATGCGGAAGGTTTTTCCTGAAGTACTGGACGACTTTGGACATCAGAAAAATCTAAATTATTGATAGGAATATTCAGAAAGTTAAAGACAACTTGAAACCAAGGAGTATAGCTAAAATCTCGTGCTTTTGCTAACTCTTTTAACATCTGTTCAACAGGAAATTCTTGATAAGTATAAGCTTCGAGAGAAACTTGCTTAATAGTGTCTAATAATGCTAAAAAAGAGCAATTTTTTGATAAATTAATACGGAGAGGAATTACATTGGAGAAACAACCAATAGTTGATTCAATTTCCGTTAGGTTACGGTTAGCAACTGGAACCCCAATAACTAAATCTTCTTGATGACTATAGCGATGCAGAAAAATCAGAAATACACCTAAAAGAATCATGTATAAAGTTGATTTATTTTGTTTACTTAAGTTGTATATTTTTTGAGTTAATTCTGCATCAATATTAAATGATTGAATTCCTCCTTCAAAGGTTTGTAATGGGGGACGAGGATGATCTGTGGGAAAGGAAATAAAGGGAGGTGCATCTTTTAATTTTTGACTCCAATAATCAACTAAAGGACGATAAACTTGAGGATTTTGTAACCATTGTTGATGGTTAATGCTAAAGTCTTTATACTGAACCACAACAGGAGGTAAAAAATTAGTATGATTATTAATTAAATCGTTATATAAATTTGATAATTCCTGTAAAATAAGACTCAATGACCAACCATCTGCAATCAAATGGTGAATGACGATTATAAAAATAAATTTATCTGAATTTAATTGTAGTAATAAACTACGAATAGGCGGTTTTTTATTTAGTTGAAAAGGGCGATTGATTTCTGTTTGTATTTGTTGTTCTATTTGCTTTTCTGATGAGGTTTCAGATGTTAATTCAACGGTAAGATTAAGGGAAAATGTAGGTAAAATACGTTGAATGGGAAACCCATCTACAAGTGGAAAAAACGTGCGTAAAGACTCATGACGTTGGATAAGTTGATTAATTGCTTTTTCAAGAATAGGAATATTGAGTGATCCTTGTAATCTAAAGACAATGGGTAAATTATAAACGGGATTTTTTCCTGATTGTTGAGTAATTAACCACATTCTTTCTTGATATAAAGATAAGGGAAAGTCTCCATTACCAGCAATTGCTTTTAACTCTAATGTTGACCAATTTAAAGAATTTTCTTGTATTGTTGATGTTTCTATAATTGTTGCTAATTCTGTAATTGTAGACCCTTTTAAAAGTTCTTGAACAGGTAAATCTATTCCTAAAATATCTCGGATACGGGAGATAATTTGTATCGCTTGTAAAGAATTTCCTCCTAGTTGAGTAAATTCATCATTAATACTGACAGATTTTCCTAATATTTCTGTCCAAATAGTAACTAAATCTGTTTCTATGGGAGTTCGAGGAGAGATGATCTTTTTGTTGTTTTTGTTAAGTTCTAATCGTAAATTAAGAAGTTGTTGACGATCTATTTTTCCATTAATATTAAGAGTAAATTCTTTAAGAAAAATAAACTCTGATGGTATCATGTAATCTGGTAGTTTATCCTGCAGATAAGTCCGTAATTCTGTTACAGTAATTTCTGTTTTAGGGATAATATAAGCTATTATTTGTTTATTGTTTGGGTTATCTTCCGTTGTTAAAATAACTGTTGATTGTATTTGAGGATTTTTAGTTAATACTGTTTCAATTTCTCCTAATTCAACGCGATAACCTCTTATTTTGACTTGAAAGTCAATACGTCCTAAAAATTCAATATTTCCCTCTTTATTCCAACGAACGCGATCGCCTGTTTTATAAAGACGTGAGTTAGGATCATTACTAAAGGGATTTTTAATAAATCTTTCTCTGGTTAAATCAGGTTGATTAAGATAACCTCTGGCTAAACCATCACCTCCAATATACAGTTCTCCTGTAATACCAATAGGAACTAATTGTAAATCATTATCAAGTATATATACTTGGGTATTAGCAATAGGAAAACCGATAGGAATAGATTTTTTTGTGGTGTCATCAATAGTAATTTTATGACAACAGGTAAAAGTTGTATTTTCTGTTGGGCCGTAACCATTAATTAATTGACAATTTGGTAATTGTTCTAATACTTTTTTGACATTAGTAATGGATAAAACGTCTCCTCCTGCTAAAAGTTGTCGCAAGGGTTTAAGATTTTCTATCTGTTCTTCTACTATTAAGTTAAAGAGTCCTGCTGTTAACCATAAAGTAGTGACATTATATTGTTTAATTACTTCTCCAATTTCTTGTAAAGATGGTGTTTTAGCTGGCATTAACACAAGTTTACCCCCATTAAGTAAGGGGGCCCAGATTTCAAATGTTGATGCATCAAAGGCAATAGAGGCTAGTTGTAATACTACTTCATCAGAACCAAAGTGAGCATAATTTGTATTTTTTACAAGTCGAATAACTCCACGATGTAAGATGCAAACTCCCTTGGGTTTACCTGTTGAACCTGATGTATACATTACATAGGCTAAATTATTGGTAGTAGTTTTATTATCTCGTTCTATATCATTAAGAATATTTGTTAAATTTAAGTTATCATCAACACAGATAATCTCAATATCCTGAGCCATTTCTTGAAGTTTATTCAACTCAGACTTTTTGGTAATTAAAATCGGTGTTTGTGAATCTTCTAAGATCGTTTTTATTCTATTTTTTGGGGCAGAAGTATCTAAAGGTAAATAAGCTCCACCAGCTTTTAAAATAGCTAAAATGGTGATAATTAAATCAGGAGAACGATCTAAATATAAGGCGACTAACGTTTCTGTTGTTACTCCATTTTTTTGTAAATAATTAGCTAATCTGTTTGACTTTATGTCAAGTTCATGATAGGTAATTTCTTGAGTTTTATAAGCGATCGCAACTGCATCAGGAGTTTGTGCAGCTTGAAGTTGAAACAATTCATGAATGGTAGAATTTCTGGGATAATCAGTTTGTGTATTTGTCCAGTCTTCTAATAATTGATGTTGTTCAGATTGAGTTAATGAAGGAAAATTATTCATAAAATTAGCCGTAATAAAATTATTATGTTTATGTTTAATATTAAAAAGATTTAATGGTTTTATAGTTTTGTATTCAGCCCTAAAGGGCTTATTGTAAGTACCTAAGAGAAATTAATTGTATAACGGCCGGCGGGTTTTGATCTAATTGTGATAGTTGAGCAACAAATGATTTTATAGGTTTGTAGTCAGTCCTTTAGGGCTTATTGTAAGTACCTAAGAGAAATTAATTGTACAACGGCCGGCGGATTTTGATCTAATTGTGATAGTTGAGCAACAAAGGTAGGGGCGGATTTATTTAACTTTTTTGTGAGAATAATTAATTTATGCAAAAAAATCTCCGGCGGGTTTATCTAGTTTTTTGGTGAGAATCATTGATTTATGTAAAAAACCCGCCCCTACAACAAAAACCCGCCCTTATAATTTTTGGTGCCATTAATTTTGTGTGATTACTTATAGATTAATTCTAACAGAAAAATTCAGAAATCGATAAAAAAGGGACGTTAAGAGCTAACATCCCCTTGAAAAAATTTGATTCAAATCTTAGGTATATTCCCTAAGTTAGAACATAGTTTTTACTGTGTTAAATGTGCTGACTTTTAGGGGTTTCCTCCGTAGAAAACACCATCTGCAAGACCTAAACCATTGTTGTAATTATCCAGGTTGGTATTAATTACACTACCCGCATCCACAGGATAAAGAACATTGGTGTTGGTTTTGTAGGGACTTGGTAAAACAGAAGCACTGGAAATACCTTGACTCCAGTAGGCATCAGCCGTAGGACTACTGATGGTACTACCAGTTTGTCCGTTCAAGGCGCCATCACCCTTCTTATCACCATTTTCGTCTGGAGTTATAGCTTGCAGCCAGTTAACACCTTCCTTGATATAGTATCGAGCATCTTTATCAGTTGTATTGGCGGTGTCAATGGGGTTTCCAGCAAGATAGTTCAACCAACTAGCAACTAAAGAGCGACCAAGATCGTAACGAGTATCTGTGTTCGGATGTTGTGAGGCATCGACAATCTGTAGTGCTTGTGCTTTGGTATAGAAGATGGTATCTTCGCCTGTATCAGTCTTACCATTGATGTTGAAGTCTCCGATAAGTAGACCAGTATTATACTGTCCGGTAACAGGGTCAAGAACTTTTCCAGGTTGTGCGGAGTTGGTATAGGGTGCGAACAGAAGGTCACTATCGGCAAAATTGTATTCTGTTTTTTGTGCAGGTTCGTTACCTTGGATACCATCCCAGAATGTTTGCCATTTGGTATTTTGCCAGAAACCGGGAGTACGAACACCAGGAGCAGCAACCACAGTATCGGTATCAGTGGCACTATTGTTACTGAGGTTAGTGTCAGTGAAACCTGTGGGAGCAGTTACTTTAGCCGTGTTGGTCAAGGAAGATGAACTCTGAACAACCTTGTTCACACTCAGATTCTGAATCTTGAAGTAATCATCAGGGGTTGTATCTGCTGTCGAAGGCCGCAATCACAATAGTGTTGCCTGCGTAGTTCCCAGCATTGACATCTGCCCAACGAGCGGTTGTCAGAGTTGTATCATTGACTTCAGTAAAGCCAAAGCTATTGAGAACAGAGTCACTTAAGGTAGTGATGGGAGTGCCAAAGTTGCCAATCCACAAAGAGATGTCACTGTCATCGACGACGAATCCTAAGTAAGCTTTATCAAGAACCACCGATTCCGAGAATTGGAACAGAACGTAGTTATTTCGTCCACCGACGTTATCAACGGTATGAGTGTTGTTAGCTCCATTACCTTCACTGCTGTCGGTGACACCTAAACCGCCGCCATAGCTACCAAGATAGCCCTTTGCCCAAGCTCCATTTGTACCGTCAACGCGACTAAAGGCACTAGCTGTAACGTTAATGCCGCCAGCAGTGAAGGTGCGAGTATTGCCGTCGGTTCCATCGAGCGCAGTATTGCCAGTGAAGTTAAATGTAGCAGCACTGCCCAGGCTGGTTGTACTTGCGGCTACTGTACCTTTGACGGTATAGGTGATGGTACTACCACTTGCCAAGGTGACGTAATCGTTAATGTTGCCCGTACCAGTGAGGTCGTTACCTGTGGCTCCTGGTGTTGCTACACTTGTCCAAGTTACTCCTGTTAGATTTGTGGGCATGACATCACTTACCAGGGCGTTAGTAGCTGTCATCGGACCATTATTGCCAACCACAATGGTGTAGGTGATTTGTTGTCCACCAAATACAGTGGTTAAACCATCAGTTTTGGTAATTGATAGGTCTACATTGTTTTTGATTAATCCTGCGTCAATGGTTAAGTTATCGGTAGTTCCGACGGTGAAGTTCGCGGTTGAACCGTTACTGTTAACCACATCACTGTCTGTTGTATCAAGAGTATTGTTACTAACATTGGCTGTGGTAAAGCCATTAAAGCCTGTTGGTTGAACAAATTGAACGCTGTAGGTGCTGTTGGCGTTGGCGGTGAATTGGTACAAACCATTAGCATCAGTGGTGGTTGTCCCGATTTTGGTTCCTGCTTGATTCAATAGATTAACAGTGACACCCGCAACTCCAGATTCCCCTGTGTCTTGGATACCATTCCCATTAGTATCGAACCAAACGCGATCGCCGATTTTGACAGTGGGAACTCCTATTGTATTAGTATCAGTGGCACTGTTGTTATTAGGGTTGGTGTCAGTGAAACCTGTGGGGCCCGTTATGGTAGCCGTGTTGATCAAGGAAGATGTACTTTGAACAACTTTGTTAATATTCAGAGTGTTGACTTTGAAATTATCATCGGTTTCACCAATTTTTGCCGCAATGACAAGCACATTGCCTGCGACATTGCCACTATTGATATCAGCCGTGCGAGTGCTACTGCCACCATTATTAACTTCAGTAAACCCTAAACTACTTAATACAGTGCTATTAAGGTTGAGATGATTGGTGAAAGGATTGTTGGCAGTTCCAATCCATACAGAAATATCGCTATCGCCAACAACGAAGCCCAAAGATGCTTTGTCAACTACAACGGATTCGGAGAACTCAAACAGTATATAATCATTACTGCCGGAGTTGTCCACAACGTGCATATTATTGCTGCCATCGCCTTCATTGGGGTTGGTAACACCTAATCCACCGCCATAGCTACCAAGATAAGCATTAGACCAAGTAGTTCCATTAAGTTGACTAAAGGCACTTGCCTTAACCTGAACACCATTAGTAGCAGTGAATGTTCGGATATTACCATCGGGTCCATCGAGCGCACTGTTGCCATCTAAACTGAAGGTTCCTGCACTGCCTAATGTGGTTGTACTTGCCGCTACCGTACCCACCACTGTATAGGTGATGCTGCTACCTGCTGCTAATGTGACGGTATCGTTAATGTTGCCTGTACCAGTGAGGTCGTTACCTGTTGCTCCTGCTGTTGCTACACTTGTCCAAGTTACATTAGTAAGATTGGTAGGCATGATATCAGTTACCAGGGCGTTGGTGGCAGTTATCAAACCATTATTTTGAGCAACGATAGTGTAGGTGATTTTTTGTCCGGGGGTAACAGTTGTTAAACCATCGGTTTTGGTAATTGACAAATCGCCAGCATTCTTATAAATCCCAGCATCCAAAGTCAGGTTATTTTCACCGGAACTTAGAGTCACAATCTGAGTTTTACCTGTGCTGATATTAGCATCACTATCTAAAGCATCCGAACCGATATCAGCTTGAGTAAATTGAAAACCTGCAGGTAGATTAGAGAAAGCGACTTGATATTGTTGACCAGGAGTTAATCCAGAAAAGCCATAAATACCACTAGCATTAGTTGTGGTGGTAACAGTAGTATCCCCAACACCATTGATAATGCCATCTGCACCTCCACCAATGAGGGTAACAGTTACGCCGCTTACTCCTAATTCTCCTGCTTCTTGAATACCATTCGCATTCTTATCTTCAAATACGAAGTCACCTAAAGAGGCTTTTCGGAATAAACCTGCATCTAAAGTCCCGTTAAATTCTCCTGAAGTTAGAGTGACACTTTGAGTCATTCCATTGCCATCAGCATCACTATCTAAGGCATCATTATTACCTTGGTTTGATGGACTAAACATATAGCCATTTGGTGCCACAAACATGACACTATAGCTACCAGGAATTAAACCCGTAAAACTATAAGCACCATTAGCATTTGTTGTCGTTGTTATGGGGTTTCCATTTCCATCTAAAACCGCCTTTCCATTGCCATCTAATAATTTAACGGTGACACCACTAATTCCTAATTCACCTGCTTCTTGGATACCATTCGCATTCTTATCTTCAAATACGAAGTCACCTAAAGAGGCTTTTCGGAATAAACCTGCATCTAAAGTCCCGTTAAATTCTCCTGAAGTTAGAGTGACACTTTGAGTCATTCCATTGCTGTTTGCATCAGAATCTAAAGCATCATTATTACCTTGGTTTGATGGACTAAACATATAGCCATTCGGTGCCACAAACATGACACTATAGCTACCAGGAATTAAACCCGTAAAACTATAAGCACCATTAGCATTTGTTGTCGTTGTTATGGGGTTTCCATTGCCATCTAAAACCGCCTTTCCATTGCCATCTAATAATTTAACGGTGACACCACTAATTCCTAATTCACCTGCTTCTTGAATACCATTCGCATTCTTATCTTCAAATACGAAGTCACCTAAAGAGGCTTTTCGGAATAAACCTGCATCTAAAGTTCCGTTAAATTCGCCTGAAGTTAGAGTGACACTTTGAGTCATTCCATTGCCATCAGCATCAGAATCTAAAGCATCATTATTACCTTGGTTTGATGGACTAAACATATAGCCATTTGGTGCCACAAACATGACACTATAGCTACCAGGAATTAAACCCGTAAAACTATAAGCACCATTAGCATTTGTTGTCGTTGTTATGGGGTTTCCATTTCCATCTAAAACCGCCTTTCCATTGCCATCTAATAATTTAACGGTGACACCACTAATTCCTAATTCACCTGCTTCTTGAATACCATTCGCATTCTTATCTTCAAATACGAAGTCACCTAAAGAGGCTTTTCGGAATAAACCTGCATCTAAAGTCCCGTTAAATTCTCCTGAAGTTAGAGTGACACTTTGAGTCATTCCATTGCTGTTTGCATCAGAATCTAAAGCATCATTATTACCTTGGTTTGATGGACTAAACATATAGCCATTCGGTGCCACAAACATGACACTATAGCTACCAGGAATTAAACCCGTAAAACTATAAGCACCATTAGCATTTGTTGTCGTTGTTATGGGGTTTCCATTGCCATCTAAAACCGCCTTTCCATTGCCATCTAATAATTTAACGGTGACACCACTAATTCCTAATTCACCTGCTTCTTGAATACCATTCGCATTCTTATCTTCAAATACGAAGTCACCTAAAGAGGCTTTTCGGAATAAACCTGCATCTAAAGTTCCGTTAAATTCGCCTGAAGTTAGAGTGACACTTTGAGTCATTCCATTGCCATCAGCATCAGAATCTAAAGCATCATTATTACCTTGGTTTGATGGACTAAACATATAGCCATTTGGTGCCACAAACATGACACTATAGCTACCAGGAATTAAACCCGTAAAACTATAAGCACCATTAGCATTTGTTGTCGTTGTTATGGGGTTTCCATTTCCATCTAAAAACCGCCTTTCCATTGCCATCTAATAATTTAACGGTGACACCACTAATTCCTAATTCACCTGCTTCTTGGATACCATTCGCATTCTTATCTTCAAATACGAAGTCACCTAAAGAGGCTTTTCGGAATAAACCTGCATCTAAAGTCCCGTTAAATTCTCCTGAAGTTAGAGTGACACTTTGAGTCATTCCATTGCTGTTTGCATCAGAATCTAAAGCATCATTATTACCTTGGTTTGATGGACTAAACATATAGCCATTCGGTGCCACAAACATGACACTATAGCTACCAGGAATTAAACCCGTAAAACTATAAGCACCATTAGCATTTGTTGTCGTTGTTATGGGGTTTCCATTGCCATCTAAAACCGCCTTTCCATTGCCATCTAATAATTTAACGGTGACACCACTAATTCCTAATTCACCTGCTTCTTGAATACCATTCGCATTCTTATCTTCAAATACGAAGTCACCTAAAGAGGCTTTTCGGAATAAACCTGCATCTAAAGTTCCGTTAAATTCGCCTGAAGTTAGAGTGACACTTTGAGTCATTCCATTGCCATCAGCATCAGAATCTAAAGCATCATTATTACCTTGGTTTGATGGACTAAACATATAGCCATTTGGTGCCACAAACATGACACTATAGCTACCAGGAATTAAACCCGTAAAACTATAAGCACCATTAGCATTTGTTGTCGTTGTTATGGGGTTTCCATTTCCATCTAAAACCGCCTTTCCATTGCCATCTAATAATTTAACGGTGACACCACTAATTCCTAATTCACCTGCTTCTTGGATACCATTCGCATTCTTATCTTCAAATACGAAGTCACCTAAAGAGGCTTTTCGGAATAAACCTGCATCTAAAGTCCCGTTAAATTCTCCTGAAGTTAGAGTGACACTTTGAGTCATTCCATTGCTGTTTGCATCAGAATCTAAAGCATCATTATTACCTTGGTTTGATGGACTAAACATATAGCCATTCGGTGCCACAAACATGACACTATAGCTACCAGGAATTAAACCCGTAAAACTATAAGCACCATTAGCATTTGTTGTCGTTGTTATGGGGTTTCCATTGCCATCTAAAACCGCCTTTCCATTGCCATCTAATAATTTAACGGTGACACCACTAATTCCTAATTCACCTGCTTCTTGAATACCATTCGCATTCTTATCTTCAAATACGAAGTCACCTAAAGAGGCTTTTCGGAATAAACCTGCATCTAAAGTTCCGTTAAATTCGCCTGAAGTTAGAGTGACACTTTGAGTCATTCCATTGCCATCAGCATCAGAATCTAAAGCATCATTATTACCTTGGTTTGATGGACTAAACATATAGCCATTTGGTGCCACAAACATGACACTATAGCTACCAGGAATTAAACCCGTAAAACTATAAGCACCATTAGCATTTGTTGTCGTTGTTATGGGGTTTCCATTTCCATCTAAAACCGCCTTTCCATTGCCATCTAATAATTTAACGGTGACACCACTAATTCCTAATTCTCCTGCTTCTTGAATACCATTAGCATTCTTATCTTCAAATACGAAGTCACCTAAAGAGGCTTTTCGGAATAAACCTGCATCTAAAGTCCCGTTAAATTCTCCTGAAGTTAGAGTGACACTTTGAGTCATTCCATTGCTGTTTGCATCAGAATCTAAAGCATCATTATTACCTTGGTTTGATGGACTAAACATATAGCCATTCGGTGCCACAAACATGACACTATAGCTACCAGGAATTAAACCCGTAAAACTATAAGCACCATTAGCATTTGTTGTCGTTGTTATGGGGTTTCCATTGCCATCTAAAACCGCCTTTCCATTGCCATCTAATAATTTAACGGTGACACCACTAATTCCTAATTCACCTGCTTCTTGAATACCATTCGCATTCTTATCTTCAAATACGAAGTCACCTAAAGAGGCTTTTCGGAATAAACCTGCATCTAAAGTTCCGTTAAATTCGCCTGAAGTTAGAGTGACACTTTGAGTCATTCCATTGCCATCAGCATCAGAATCTAAAGCATCATTATTACCTTGGTTTGATGGACTAAACATATAGCCATTTGGTGCCACAAACATGACACTATAGCTACCAGGAATTAAACCCGTAAAACTATAAGCACCATTAGCATTTGTTGTCGTTGTTATGGGGTTTCCATTTCCATCTAAAACCGCCTTTCCATTGCCATCTAATAATTTAACGGTGACACCACTAATTCCTAATTCTCCTGCTTCTTGAATACCATTAGCATTCTTATCTTCAAATACGAAGTCACCTAAAGAGGCTTTTCGGAATAAACCTGCATCTAAAGTTCCGTTAAATTCGCCTGAAGTTAGAGTGACACTTTGAGTCATTCCATTGCCATCAGCATCACTATCTAAAGCATCATTATTACCTTGGTTTGATGGGCTAAACATATAGCCATTTGGTGCCACAAACATGACACTATAGCTACCAGGAATTAAACCCGTAAAACTATACGCACCATTAGCATTTGTTGTCGTTGTTATGGGGTTTCCATTGCCATCTAAAACCGCCTTTCCATTGCCATCTAATAATTTAACGGTGACACCACTAATTCCTAATTCACCTGCTTCTTGAATACCATTCGCATTCTTATCTTCAAATACGAAGTCACCTAAAGAGGCTTTTCGGAATAAACCTGCATCTAAAGTTCCGTTAAATTCGCCTGAAGTTAGAGTGACACTTTGAGTCATTCCATTGCTGTTTGCATCAGAATCTAAAGCATCATTATTACCTTGGTTTGATGGACTAAACATATAGCCATTTGGTGCCACAAACATGACACTATAGCTACCAGGAATTAAACCCGTAAAACTATACGCACCATTAGCATCTGTTGTCGTTGTTATGGAATTTCCATTTCCATCTAAAAGTATATTCCCATTGCCATCTAATAATTTAACGGTGACATTACTAATTCCTAATTCACCTACTTCTTGAATCCCATTAGCATTCTTATCTTCAAAGACGAAGTCACCTAGTCCTGTCTGGGGATCACCACCCGTTGGATCTAGATAAAAACCCTGATCAATAGTCGGATTTTTCTGACCTGGAGCTAAACTAATAACACCCGATATCAACCCATCACTATCAATAGTATCATCTCCTCCAACATTGGCCGGACTTGTTATAAAACCTGATGGTTTGACGAATTGAACTTTATAATCCCCTGCAATTACGTCAAAATTATAGCTTCCATTAGCATCTGTTGTCGTGGTAGCTATCACTTCATTTGAGGCAATTACTCCATCCCCATTCACATCAGCTAACAGATTAACCGTAACTCCGGCAATTCCTGTTTCTCCTGTATCTTGAATCCCATCCTTATCAATATCTTGAAATACGAAATCTCCTAACTTAGATAATTTAACTTCAGCAATAATAAATTGTGTGTTATCAGGAATAACTCCATCATTGTTTGTATCTGGTATCAGGATCACTCCCAGTTTACCCGTAACTGCTTCCCCAAAATAAGTTGTATAATGATAAGTGGGGACAAATCCGTCACCATTGGCTAAAGCCAGTGCAACAATTTGATCTGCTTTAGTTTGAGTCCAAGAACCTAATCCACCTGTGTCATTTGTATCATCACTTAAAGCCCAAATAGCCCTTTGTACATCCCCGAAAGTAAAAGTTCCTGCCCCACTTGCTGCAGTTTTTCCGACAAAATTCTGGTTAAGAATCCAGTTAACTAAGTCTAAGTTTTCGGGGAACTCAATGTTCCCTGGCCCCGTTAATGTTGATGGTAAGGTTTCATAACTCGAAAAAACTTTAGCCGTAAAAGTTCCATTGCGACCAATAGTGCGATCCGTATCAATGCAATAAGCATCATAATTGCCAGCCAGTAAACTATTAGTGATTTGGATATCAAAGTAACTAGGTTGACCACCACCGACTGTTCCTGTAGGGCCTGTACCTGTATTTGTGCCGGCATTGTCGTCACCAGGGTTGGAATAATTTAATACGACTGTGCTGGGTAAATTAACACTCAAATTTGGTATATCAGACATAATTGACCCTTATTTTATAAACGATAAACTATCAATCCTTAACTTTTAGCTTAAAGTGGGTATGTAGACTTTAGTGTTAGTTTTAATGTCATTCTTAAACGTTTACATGTATATTTTTCTATCTTTTTCGCTTACAGTATTTACACTGATTGTTTTTTACACTTATATAATATAAATTTATTATCTACGAATATATAAACTAATAAAACATTATCTTATTGATTTAATAGCATTTAATTCTCATACTTAAATCTAACCAAGGCGACCGTGTAATGGGCGCACTACTCGAAATATAATCTACTCCCGTTTCTGCCACTTGACGAATATTTTCTAATGTAATATTCCCGGAAGCTTCAATTTTTACCCTTTCATTTTGTTGACGAATTATCTTTACAGCTTCTTTCATTAACTCCACTTCCATGTTATCTAACATGATAATATCAGCCCCATATTTAAGCCCATCTTCTACTTCTATTAATGTGGAGGTTTCTACTTCAATAGTCAACGGATAAGGCATTTTTTGACGAATACTTATTATTGCAGGTTGAATACCTCCTGCTGCTTGAATATGATTATCTTTAATCATCACCGCATCATCTAACCCCAAACGATGATTAACCGCACCCCCTATTTGTGTCGCATATTTCTCCAAAATTCTCAATCCTGGGGTAGTTTTACGGGTATCTACTAACTTAGTCGGTAAATCAGCTATTATCTCCGTATATTGCCGGGTCATGGTCGCAATACCACTCAAACGCATCCCTAAATTTAAAGCCACTCTTTCTCCCATTAATAAAGCATCTAAGGGGCCTTGCATTTGAGCAACTACCTGTTTAGATTGTACCTTTTCTCCCTCTAATACTAAAGGAGTAAATATCACGCGATCGCTTAATAAACTAAATACTCTAGCAGCAATAGGTAAACCCGCGATCACACCCGTTTCTTTGGCAACCCATTCTCCTTTTCCCTCCTGAGTTAAGTTTAACCCTTGAGTAGTGCGATCGCCTCGTCCGATATCTTCTTGTAACCAATCTAATAGTAACGGATCTAAAATAATTAGGGGTGGTATCATCTTTTGAATTATGAATTATGAATTATGAATTATGAATTATAAATTATGAATTATGAATTCAATAATCAAATTGAATTGAACAAT
Source organism: Aphanothece sacrum FPU1 (assembly GCF_003864295.1). Lineage (NCBI taxonomy): Bacteria > Bacillati > Cyanobacteriota > Cyanophyceae > Chroococcales > Aphanothecaceae > Aphanothece > Aphanothece sacrum. The sequence continues at coordinate 494,641 of NZ_BDQK01000001.1, forward strand.
GTAGGGGCATGGCATTAATCAATTATGATCATGAGATTAACTTAAATATTGCCATGCCCAATGAAAATTCTGGTTCAATTATTTAATTTCTCATGCCGTGTCCCTACATTTTTTTTGTTTTTGTTCTCATTTCAAAACGTAAAAATTCATAATTCATAATTCATAATTCATAATTCATAATTCCTAATTCCTAATTCCTAATTCCTAATTCATAATTCATAATTCATAATTCATAATTCATAATTCATAATTCATAATTCATAATTCATAATTCATAATTCCTAATTCATAATTTATAATTCATAATTTATCAAGTGCTTGGTAAAGAACGTAAATAAGGACTCAAATGAGAACGATCGCCAATAAAATGAACTAAAGGGCCACGATGAGTCATTTCTAGTAAACTAACAGTAGCAACAGGCATCAAAAAGCGATCGCGGTAATGTTTAATATCAATACCAAGCAAAGAACATAAAATAATGCGAATGGTCGCTTTATGAGAGACTATCAAGATATTACCATCATTGTCATGAGTTTGCTCAATTTCTTGAAGTACCTTAGACCCACGACGGGCAATATCAATACCCCGTTCACCCCCTGGAGGTGCATTCCAGGCAGGTTCGGTTAACCATCTAACATAAAGATCATGAAACTGTTTATCGATGTCATCAGGGTGCATTCCTTCCCATTGACCATAACCAATTTCTTGTAACCCTTCTCGCAGTCGCATTTGAAGGCCTACCGCCTCACACAAGGGTTTGGCTGTCTCAATGGTACGTCTGAGAGGACTCACATAAACCCCTTGCCAAGATAAGGTACAGTAAGACTTAGCAAACGCTTGGGCCATGTCTTGCCCTTCAGGGGTTAAACCTGGATCATTTTCCAGTTTGCCACAATACCCCCCCGTCTGACTATAGGCGGTTTGGCCATGTCGCAAAAAATAAAGCATTAAACCCATTCTAAATTATGAATTATGAATTATAAATTAGGAAAATCAAATTAGGTTCCTTTGCGATCGCGTAATTCTGGTTTAAGATGAGAACGATCAGTCATAATGTGAATAAGCGGCCCATTTTCGGCCATTTCCACAATACTAAGAGACCCTACTGGCATTCCAATGCGATCGCGGTATCGTCCCACATCGATCCCTAATAGAGAACATAACATAATGCGAACAGTTGCTTTATGGGAGACGACTAACACATTACCATTGTCATAGGTTTGCTCAATTTCTTCAAGGACTTCGGAACTGCGACGAGCAACATCAATACCCTTTTCTCCCCCATTGGGCGCATTCCAGCCGGGATCAGCCAACCAGCGTACATAATCATCATGAAATTCTTGGTTGACCTGTATAGGGGTTTTACCTTCCCATTGACCATACAAAATTTCTTTGAGTCCAGCACGCACAAGCATTTCTATTCCCACTTTATCGCATAAAGGTTTGGCCGTTGCAATTGTTCGACGTAGGGGACTACAATAAACAGCTTTCCAGGGAAGATGATGATAAGCTTTGGCAAAGTCTTCTGCCATCTCTTTTCCTTCTTGGGTTAGGTCAATATCTGATCTACCGCAATAGGTTCCTGTCTGACTTGCCGTAGTTTCCCCATGACGTAGAAAATAAATATTTAACCTATTCTTCATAAAATTTTAGGGTTGTTTTAACTTTTTCTATTGACCCAACTATTGTGTAATTCTTGATAGCCAATTATCCAATAGTATAACGCATAATTCAGTCCGCTAAATAGTTTTGGTAATCCTTCTATTAACGGATTGTATATTACACCTCTCAAAAATAGAGAATCAGCTATAATAGCTAAAAATAATAAAATAACACTAATTATTATAATATGATAGGGAGTTTGTTTCAAGTCTTTCCAAAAAACGAAAAAATAAATAAGCATAATTATAGCATACACTTGAATAGTAATAATTTTAGGAATATTAAAATAAAGAAAAATAATATGAATACGATAAATTTCATTCATTAAAAATGCGCTAGTTATGAGACTTGAACCCAACAGAAAATTGAGATTTTTATGTTGAGGAGAAATTTTTTTAAGGAAAGAAAAAGTAAAGGCACAAATAACTGGAGGAATACAACATAAAAGCTGAAACGTATGGGTTAAAAATCCTGCCGTAGGATAAGGAGGAGTTGCCGGGGGCATAAATAATCCTATAACTGATGGTTCAAACCTTTTAGCATATAACATGATCAAAAGGGTTAAACAGATTCCTACACTATTAAAAATTATGGCAATATGACCTATTTTCATTCTTTCATTTCCTTTCACGTTCTCTGTTATTGTACTTTTTATATAGTAAACCCCAGGATGGATAATGCCCAAATTAATCTTGGAGAAATAGTCTCCTGAAATATTAATATTTGAGATAGGGGGTGAACACAACCAGAACCGACACCTGAGATAATAAGAAAAAGGGATCGGGCGATGGCTAAAGTTGCTGATTATACCGAAGTACCTATAAGGGAGATATATTAATTTATGTTTAAGACCATTTTGTTTCCTGTTGACCAAAGTAGAGAAGCCCGTGAAGCGGCTGAAACGGTGGTTAACCTTGTCAAAACCTATAGTAGTCGTCTTGTTTTATTATCAGTGGTAGAAAAGCCTTCTACGGAAGAAGTCCCCTCTCAACCAGGAGTCATGGCCTCACCTGAAGCAGTAGCAAAATTATTACAAGGGGCCCAAACCTTATTTGCTGATAAGGGTATCGAAGCCGATATCATAGAACGGGAAGGAATGCCTTCATTTACTATCTGTGATGTGGCTGATGAAATTAATGCTGATTTAATTGTAATGGGATGTCGAGGACTCGGTTTAACCTCTGAAGGGGCATCCGAAAGCGTGACTAATCGTGTAATTAATTTGTCACCTTGTCCGGTGTTAATTATCCCTTAGTGTAGGGGCGGGTTTTTCACAAAAATTTAGTATTTTCACAAAGATGTTACATAAACCCGCCCATACATGATTTCAGAACTTTTTTGTCAATGTTATCATTAAGCTTTAGCCTTCTAGTATATTAGCTACGCTAAATTAAATGTCTTAATCGAGTAACCCTATACCGATGCAGCCAAAAAAATCCTCTCTATCCCCTTGTGTTTCTACTTCTATCACCCCCTTATTAATCTCTCCCTCTCAAGTATTAAAAGGAGACGGTATTCTATCTCAAGCTGGAAGTGCGATCGCTCGTTTTGGCCAACGTCCTCTAATTGTAGGAGGAAATCACAGCCTTTCTCTGATTTCTCCCCATCTTAAACCAATTTTTCAATCATTCAAGCTTATTGCTGCCCAAGCTAATTATACCCCTGACTGTTCGGAAAGTTCTTTAGAAACCCTACAAACGGCTATTAACGACCATCAGGCAGATTTTATCATTGGGGTGGGTGGAGGTAAAGCCCTCGATACTGCTAAATTATTAGCTCATCACAATCAACTACCTATTATTACCATACCTACTTCTGGGGCGACTTGTGCGGCTTGGACAGCTTTATCTAATATTTATTCTAATGAAGGGGCCTTTCAATATGATGTGCCTCTGCTACGTTGTCCTGACTTATTGATTCTAGACTATCAACTGCTCAAAACAGCCCCCAAACGAACCTTAATTGCTGGCATTGGGGATGCGATCGCTAAATGGTATGAAGCGTCTGTTAGTAGTGGTAATTCTACCGCAACCCTGACCATTGCGGCTGTCCAACAAGCCAGAATTTTAAGAGATATCTTGTTACAAAAATCAGCAATAGCCTTAGAAAACCCAGAAGCCGAAGAATGGCGCGAAGTAGTAGATGCTTGTGTCTTATTAGCAGGAGTCATTGGTGGGTTAGGTGGGGCAAATTGTCGCACGGTAGCCGCCCATGCTGTCCATAATGGCTTAACTCACATTTTAGCTGCTCATGGAGCCTTACACGGCGAAAAAGTCGCCTATGGTATCCTCGTTCAACTACGTTTAGAAGAAATTATACAGGGTAATCAATTAGCGGCCTCCTCTCGACAACAATTATTAAAATTTTATGACGAAATTGGCTTACCCAAAACCCTCGAAGATTTAGGTTTAGCTAATGTGAGTTTAACTCAATTACGTCAAGCAGCAGCAATAACTTGTCATTCTAACTCAGATATTCATCGTTTACCCTTTACTGTTACTCCCGAACAATTATTAGCAGCAATGGTATCTACAACTGATGAAAGAATTGTTAGTAAAAAATTAGAAAATTGAACAAAAATATCACAGGCAAGTTAATCAAATAATCAAAAAAATCAGGTTCTATCGGACAAACTATGCTAAATTAATAATTAATAACAGACTCAAGTCTGATCCTATAAACATTAAGTCCGCCTGCGCGGACTTAATCCTAGCTTGCGTAGGCAACCTTTGTTTGTATAGCTTAACTATGAACGAGTTATGGTAAATTATTTGTAATAATTTACCATAACTTGTCCGGTAGAACCAAAAATCATAGTTTAGACAATCAATATTAATGGGGGAATAAGCTAAGACCTATTCAAACTGTATATTGACAGATTAGGAAACAAACCATCATCCCATCATCCCATCAGTCGAATAGAACTAATTTAGATGTGGACAGCTTATCTGTCTTAAGGTTCGGAGATCACCCTAAGCCTAAACCTTTGATTATATTTATTTTTGGGTCATTATGGTAGAGAGATAAAAAAATCATTGGCCTCAACCCTGACCTATTCTTGGTCTATCAGCCTTGAGATGCCCTTGAACTCCTCTGGCAAGGCGATGAACCTTTTGTTTGTTGCCATCGTCTAAACAAATGAGTTAAAATAAAAACAAATTAAAGTCATACCGACTTCACTTTGTAACTTTTTTTTTCCTGTCTTGATATATTAATTTATAGAATTATGGGAAAGATAAAGATAGCAAAAGACTTTGAAGCAGATTTAAGGAGCCATAACAGTACCGATGCCCACTGCTAACGTCAATCCCAAAACAAAACAGCCCATGTACTCGGCAGATATGGTGCGGACTTATCTGCATGAAATTGGGCGGGTACCTTTGTTAACCCACGAACAAGAGATTGTTTATGGCAAACAAGTCCAAAGAATGATGAACTTGTTAGAAACAAAAGAGAAACTTGCCGAAGATCTACAACAACAACCCAGTCTCCAAGAATGGGCCAAGGCTGTACAACTTAATGAAACAACTTTGACCAAAACCCTTGAACAAGGAAATCGGGCCAAACGGAAAATGATCGAGGCCAATTTGCGCTTGGTGGTGGCCATTGCCAAGAAATATCAAAAGCGCAATATGGAATTCCTGGATTTAATTCAAGAAGGTAGCTTAGGACTAGAAAGAGGAGTGGAGAAATTTGATCCCACTAAAGGTTATAAGTTTTCTACTTATGCTTATTGGTGGATTCGCCAAGCTATTACGCGGGCGATCGCGCAGCAAGCCCGTACTATCCGTTTACCAATTCATATCACGGAAAAACTCAATAAAATCAAGAAAACTCAGCGAGAATTGTCTCAAAAGCTAGGAAGAAGCGCGACTCCAGCAGAAATCGCTAAGGAATTAGAGATTGAACCGGCACAAATTAGGGAATTTTTGAGCATGGCCCGGCAACCAATTTCCCTCGATGTCCGCGTGGGGGATAATCAAGATACAGAACTGTCCGAACTCTTAGAAGATGATGGTATTTCTCCCGATCATTACATCACCCAAGAGTTATTACGCCAAGACTTACATAACTTGATGGCGGAATTAACCCCACAACAGCGAGCAGTTTTAAGCCTACGCTTTGGGTTAGAAGACGGAAAAGAACTATCTCTAGCTAAAATTGGCAAAAAACTTAACATTAGTCGGGAACGAGTCCGTCAACTAGAACATCAAGCTTTAGCCCAACTGCGTAGAAGACGGGCCAATGTTCAAGAATATCTAGCTGCTAGTTAGGGTTGACAACTAGCTAGTGATTTACTAACAAATGCTTGTAATCTCAATAAATAATTAAGATTAGGGGTCAACGGCCGTTGACCCCTACTTTTTCTAACGAGTTATTAAAACTTAAGAAAAGAATTGCGCTTTGCCCAGAAGTTGTTGCACAATAAAGTTGGTTGTGAGGAAACATTTGTAGAGTGTCTAACGTCCATCGGGCGATAGAATTTTGTCCAAGATTAAAAAGCTGAGGCTAGAAATAACTGTAATTAGCAAAGCTTCAATCTCACATCTGTCTAAATTTTAAACCAGTGTAACCATTTGAGATCAAATTTGAGCGAGTGATGATTTATCGAAGAAAGAAAAGTCATCCCATTGTATTAAGAAGAAGTCACCTATTTAGGTGATTTCAGAGTCTTTTTTATCTGGATAAGGTAAATAAAGACAGGCTTGCCGTCAATATTTTGAAGCAAAACCCATGTTATCTAATCAAACGTTTTTATCCTCACTTACTCGTTTTTCTATATTGTCTTTGGGTGTTTTAGCTAGTTTCGGGATGATAAATCGTTCTCCTATTTTAGCGCAAATGGCTCAATCTAATTTTACCTTAGCCAATGGAGTTTATTTATATGGACAATCTCCTGAAGCTGAAGAAATAGGTCAAGAATATTTAGTGTTTAAGGTACATCAGGGAAAAGTAATCGGAGCGATTTATTTACCCCAATCAGAGTTTAACTGTTTTTCCGGGACTTTGACTGCTAATCAGATGAATTTGTCGATTATTGATCCCAATGATGGCAAGAAATATCCTTATCCCATTGCGATGAAAGCTTCTTCTCCTGTTGCTTCCCAAGGTCAAGTTTCCTCAGAGGTTATTTTAGAAGGATATCATCGATTGACCAAAATTAGTAATAACGATCACAGAATCCTAAAAACCTGTTTACAGCCAAATTAGTCTAAAATTCGATACCTGGTTGAGCTTTAACTCCTTGTTCCCGGAAAGGATGCTTAATAAGCGTCATTTCGGTTACGAGGTCTGCTGTTTCTATTAATTGGGTGGGTGCGCCTCTCCCAGTGAGAATAACGTGGCTATCTTCCGGTTTTTGGGCTAAACCTGTTAAAATTTCGCTTATGTCGAGATAACCTAATTTAAGAGCAACATTAATTTCATCGAGTAGGACTAATTTATAATCAGGATTAGTAATAAAAGTTAATCCTTTTTCCCAAGCAGCACGAGCGTGTTGTATATCCCGTTGTTTATCTTGGGTTTCCCAGGTAAAACCTTCTCCCATGGCATAAAACTCTAATTGTCCTTCCCAATGGTTTAAAATGGCTTTTTCTGCGGGTTCCCAAGCACCTTTGATAAACTGAATAATAGCAACTTTAAAACCATGGCCGAGCGAGCGCAATACCATTCCTAAAGCGGCGGTAGTTTTTCCTTTACCATTGCCTGTATTAACAATAATTAAGCCTTTTTCTGTGGAAGCTTGAGCAAGACGTTGTTCTTGAACTTCTTTGCGTCGCTGCATTTTTTGTTGATATTGTTCAGGAGATAGAGTGATATTTTCTGTCATGTTAATTATTTATTATTGGGAAATTAGGATAAGGTTTAAGCAGTGCAGAATACAGGAGTTAAAAAATTATATTCTTATTATCTACTTATTTATAGCATTACGCATTAAGCTTAGGATATTCGTTATCCGGCGAAACTTTGCCATCTAAGGGTCAACGGCCGTTGACCCCTGCTTAATTTCGAGTGCTAGAGTATATCAAGTATTTTCTTCTTGTGGTGGATTTTCTGTTTGTTCTTTGAGCTTTTCAACTTGTGCTGTAATTTGCTTAAGATGAATTTCATTTATCTTATTAATAAACTCTACAATTGCTCTTTTAGCTCGTTTTTCTTGGAGTTGTATTTGTTGAGCAGTTTGTTGTTGTTCTTCTGGGGTTTCTGAGCTTTCAGGAACAATAGGAGAGTTAAGCTCTAACACCGTATCATTGTTAATTCCCAGGATGAATTTTTGTTGTTCTGCTTCTAAATTTTCGACAATACTGTTAGATTCTTTCCAGATAGTTTCTAGGGGAAAAGAAGTGGCAATACTGGCAACAATAGAAGCGATTGCTGGAAAAATTACGGGTAGCCAAGCTATCCAAAACGAGGTTTTATTGGTATCTAACTTATCAACTAATACTAAAACCGGAGTCACACCAGAGAAAATAATGGTAGACATTTGGAAAAAATAGTATAAGTTTCGAGCATTGCCTCTAGTTTTTGTGTAATCTTCTACTAATTGTTGACAGTAGCGTAAGGCATTTTCTCTCTCTAACTGAATACGACTTGTGCTTTCGGTTAAAGGTTCAATTAATTGTTCATATTTTTTATCTCTTTCTGCTTTATCACGGTAGGAGAAATATTGCCAATTAAAGAGAAATAAGAAAACAAAACTTGCTAAAAAAGCAGCATCAAGGGTAAGAAGAAGCTGATTATCTCGAAAAAATAACGTAATAATTACGGTGGCGATAAAAGCATCCAAACATAAATATTCGAGTATTTTCAAGAAGCGACGAAGCTCAATTAAAGAGCCTTGTTGTTCTAATTTTAGTTGATCGGCGTTCGTCATATTAGACTAATTTTCTGGTATTAGGTTTAATGAGTCTCCTTATTTATTTTACCAGAGGACAGTATTCAGGTACAGGAAATTTATCGTCAAGAAAATTAATAAATGTTACTCATCTTAACATTCTTCTTGGCTTCTTCCGCTTCTAATCGTGCTAAAGTTGTAGCAGCATCCGCTAAATACATGGATATTGTTACTCGTTTTTGAGTATCTTTTTCTTGCCAAAGATCATTAGCATAAATCATCACTCTATTACGGTAAGCTTGAATTGACTCTGAATCATCTAATTTCATCTTAATATTTTTCATCTGTTGGATTCCTTTAATATTATAAAGTTTGTTAGGAAACTCTAAACACCAAGAAGCAGGAATAACTTCTAATAACCACCAATTAAATAAATCCCGTCTTCCTTCTGAACCTGGAAAGATTGCATAACCTTCAAAACAATCATCTAAAATATTTAATAAAGCTTCTTTTGCTTGCCCAAAATCAAGAACTCTCAATAAATTTTTTAACACATCTAAAGCTTCATCTATTGCTTGACATCCTTCTGAATTATCAGGAAATAATTGATTAATAATTGTTATAGTATCCATTATACGTTGAGAAAAGGAATCGATAATCGGTTCAAACTGACCTCCCTGTGATTTTGGTTGAGGTATGGAAACAGGACTTTTTACTCTAGAAGTTGCACCAATAGCAAAAGAGATACCATTCTCAAGATATACTTCAATAATGGAAACGTTAGCTTTAGGAAATGGCTTTTTTAAATAAAGATTACGAATTATCTGAGCATTGTGACGTAACCTTGTTTTAATTTTGTTATTCATAACATAGACAGTAGGGTGGGCATTGCCCACCCCACCATTATCAGGTTGAAAGTTAAGCCCGAATTTCAACCGTACTGGTTTGTAAAGCTTCCACCAAAGAACGAACCGCCGCTACCATAGCGATAGGGTCATTAAGTTGGTTAATAGCAGAACCTACACCCACACCAGATGCACCTGCAGCAATAGCTAAAGGAACAGTAACAGAAGACAACCCAGACGCACATAAAACGGGAACTGATACCGCACGGGAGATACTATAAGCTGCTGCTAAAGTAGGGGTTGCTTTTTCCATTAACCCTAATATCCCAGGGTGAGTCGGTTGACTACTGGTTCCCCCTTCAGTTTGAATAATATCAGCCCCAGCATTGACTAAAGCTTCTGCGAGTTCCACTTGTTCATCGAGGGGCAGAATATGAGGAACCGTTACCGATAAAGTAATATGAGGTAAGAGAGATCGCGTTTTCTGAGTTAATTCTAAAACCTCAGCAGCTTCAAAACGTCGTCCTTGGCCATAGAAAGCATCAAAATTACCAATTTCGATTAAATCTGCTCCAGCATCAACCGCTTCAACGAATAATAAAGGTTCTACAGCCGAAACACAGATAGGTAAATCAATTAATTGACGTACATGACGAACTAAAGCCGCATCAGCCGCAATATCCACAAAAGTGGCTCCTCCAGCTTGTGCGGCTTGGACAATAGCACTAACTTTGTCCGTATCAAAATTGGTTAAGCCACTAATCACTTTAAGGGCTTTACGTTGAGTTAATGCGTTCTGTAATTGAGAATGGATAGTCATATTAGTCATATTGCTGGAGCGATGGTTTATTGGTTGGCAAAAATTCATCTCATCGTTAACCTGACGGTGTAACGGGAGTCTTCTTTGGCATTTTTAAAGATAGAATTTCCCGCTCAAGAAGTAACACGGATAACAGCTATCAAAAAAGCCTGTGCTAAAATCAGCTTATCATGGGTAAGCAGCAGATGATGGGTACATAAAAAAATGTTTGAACGCTTTACAGAAAAAGCTATTAAGGTGATCATGCTGGCTCAAGAAGAAGCCCGCCGTCTCGGTCATAACTTTGTCGGGACGGAACAAATTCTTCTAGGCCTGATTGGTGAAGGTACAGGAGTCGCAGCCAAAGTTCTTAAGTCGATGGGAGTTAATCTAAAAGATGCTCGCATCGAAGTCGAAAAAATTATTGGCCGCGGTTCAGGATTCGTTGCAGTTGAAATTCCCTTTACGCCCAGAGCCAAAAGAGTTTTAGAACTTTCTTTAGAAGAAGCTCGACAATTGGGCCATAACTATATTGGCACAGAACATCTCTTATTGGGATTAATCCGAGAAGGGGAAGGTGTGGCAGCACGGGTACTAGAAAATTTAGGCGTTGATTTGTCTAAAGTTCGTACTCAAGTTATTCGTCAATTAGGAGAAACTGCCGAGGTAGCGGCCGGTGGTGGTTCTTCAGGACGGACTAAAACCCCAACCCTGGACGAATTTGGCTCTAATCTCACTCAAATGGCGGCCGATGGCAAACTTGATCCGGTTGTCGGACGACAAAAAGAAATTGAGCGGGTGATCCAAATTCTGGGCCGTCGTACCAAAAATAACCCCGTTCTTATTGGAGAACCAGGGGTCGGTAAAACCGCGATCGCGGAAGGATTAGCCCAACGTATCGCCAATAAGGATATTCCTGACATTCTCGAAGATAAAAGAGTTGTCACCCTCGATATTGGCTTATTAGTCGCCGGAACCAAGTACCGGGGTGAATTTGAGGAACGTCTTAAAAAGATCATGGACGAAATTCGTCAAGCGGGGAATGTGGTTCTCGTTATTGATGAAGTTCATACCCTCATTGGTGCTGGTGCGGCTGAAGGTGCGATCGATGCGGCTAATATTCTCAAACCGGCCTTAGCACGGGGAGAACTCCAATGTATTGGGGCTACCACCCTGGATGAATACCGTAAGCATATTGAACGGGATGCAGCCCTAGAGCGTCGTTTTCAACCCGTTATGGTGGGTGAACCTTCCGTTGAGGAAACCATCGAAATTCTCTATGGACTGCGGGAACGCTATGAGCAACATCATAAGTTAAAAATCTTGGATGAAGCTCTTGAAGCTGCCGCTAAACTATCTGATCGTTACATTTCTGACCGTTATCTTCCCGATAAAGCCATTGACTTAGTTGATGAAGCTGGATCACGGGTACGATTGATGAATTCCCAACTGCCACCAGCGGCCAAAGAATTAGACAAAGAACTGCGTTCTGTTCTCAAACAAAAAGATGACGCGGTTCGGGCCCAAGACTTTGACAAGGCTGGAGAATTACGGGATCTCGAAATGGATCTTAAATCCCAAATTCGGGCTATTTCCTCGGCTAAGAAAACGGAAGGGGACTCAGACGAACCTTTTGTAGATGCGGAAGAAATCGCTCATATTGTGGCTTCTTGGACGGGCGTTCCTGTTAATAAGTTGACGGAAACTGAGTCCGAAAAACTGTTACACATGGAAGATACCCTACATCAGCGTTTAATTGGTCAAGAAGACGCAGTTAAAGCGGTATCACGGGCGATTCGTCGGGCGCGGGTGGGCTTGAAAAATCCTAACCGTCCCATCGCTAGTTTTATCTTTTCTGGCCCTACTGGGGTCGGTAAGACTGAGTTAACGAAAGCATTGGCGGCTTATTTCTTCGGATCAGAAGATTCCATGATTCGTCTGGATATGTCCGAGTATATGGAACGTCACACCGTTTCTAAGTTAATTGGGTCGCCTCCTGGTTATGTGGGTTATAACGAAGGGGGACAACTAACTGAAGCGGTTCGTCGTCGTCCTTATACGGTGGTGCTGTTTGACGAAATCGAAAAAGCTCACCCCGATGTCTTCAATATGCTTCTGCAAATTCTTGAAGATGGTCGCTTGACTGATGCTAAGGGTCGCACAGTGGATTTCAAAAATACTCTGTTAATCATGACCTCTAATATTGGGTCTAAGGTGATTGAAAAAGGTGGTGGCGGTTTAGGATTTGAGTTCGCTCAAGACCAAGCAGATGCTCAATATAACCGCATTCGTTCCTTGGTCAATGAGGAATTAAAACAATACTTCCGTCCTGAATTCCTTAACCGTCTTGATGAGATTATCGTCTTCCGTCAGTTGAATAAGGAAGAAGTTAAGGAAATCGCTGAAATTCTGCTTAAGGAAGTGTTTGGTCGTTTGACTGAGAAGGGTATTAGCTTAAATGTCACTAATAAGTTTAAGGAACGTTTAGTCGAAGAAGGCTACAATCCTGCTTATGGGGCCAGACCTTTACGCCGTGCGATTATGCGCCTTTTAGAAGATGTCTTAGCAGAAGAAATTCTGTCGGGTCGTGTCGGTGATGGAGATGCGGCGATCGTAGACATTGACGAACAAGGACAGGTTAAGGTGTTTCCTGGTGAGAAACAACAACCCGTATTAGCGAAAGCGACGGATTAATTAATCTTTTGTAGGGTGGGCATTGCCCACCTTATTGATAGCATTAACCCTTAAAATAAACGGTAGCAGATATCAATTATCCTACCGTTTTTTATTGATGTTTAGATGAAATGTAACACATTATCCTAAGTACGAATATAATGTTAATCACTGGAAAAGTGAGATTTATAACTTTCGCTTACAGTTACAACGTCGTATGACTAAAACCTTTTATAATTATCTGAATACAAAACTGGACTCAATTTATTCTGATTCTTTAGGATTTGTACAAATTAAAACCGACAAAATGGATTGTTTTCCTTTAGAATGTCCCTATACTTTGGAGCAATTATTAGATATTAACTGGCTACCTAAATTTTAAGTGCGATTATTTCCACATAAATAAATATTGTAATTTGTAGGGTGTGTTAGCGTAGCGTAACGCACCTAAACCGGTTAATATCAGACATAAGGTCTGTCATTAATTATTAATTTAGCCAAGAATATAGAAAGATTGAGAATAAACTAATTGACAAAGAAATTATCAGAATACGAAGATACAATAAGTTTTCAAGTTCTGTTAATTGAAAGAAGTATTAAGCAAAAAATACAAGAAGAATTATAAATTAATAGATATTTTTTGTTAAATCAACGCCTGAAGATAGACTAAAGTCTGATACTATAGGAACGAAGCCTCCGAAGGGAGGCTAAATTCAACCCGCGTGGGTGGGTTTTGTTTTTATAGCTTAACCCTGAGCGAGTTTAAGCTCGTTAAAACTACATTTTTTTGACAAATTCTTGATGTTCTTCTGTAGCAATTCCCTGTTGTAAAACCTCTAAAACTCTAGATAAATTTTCTGTTAATAAAGCATTAACATCTAACCATAAACCCGAATATATTTCACTTTTAATAACCCCATTTTCATCAGGTTCTAGTTTAATATATTTACCCTCTTTTAATATAAACCAATCAAATTCATTATCATATACTCGCCAGACTAAATACTCTTGGACTTGATTACGTCGGTAAGCTTTCATTTTATCATTTAAGTCAATAGAAACAGTACTCGCCGCAATTTCCACAATTAATTCTGGCGCACCTTCTACATAATCATCCTCACTAATAATTGATTGTCCACCCTTTTCAATTCTTAATAAAGCATCAGGTTGAGGATCATTATCAACATCAAGTCTTACCGTAGCATTATCAGCTAATTCAACTCCTGGTGTAGATGCTTCATAAACCCCTAACCAAGTCATAATTTGAGCATGAGGTTTGCCATGTTGTCTAAATCTTAATGCTGCTGCCATATAAACAATTCCTTCTATTAATTCTGCTTTCTTTAAATGTGGCATTTTCTGATAACGGGTTTCAAATTCAAAGCGGGTTAATTTATCCCCATTTTCTAAAGGCGGAATTGTTAAATTAGCTTTTATTATACTCTGAGTCATGATGATTACTCCTATTAATAGCTGTATGATTTAAGTTAAGAATTACTCAATAAATTAACAAATTCTTGATGTTCTTTCGTAGCAAGTCCCTGTTGTAAAACCTCTAAAACTCTAGCTAAATTTCCTATTAACAAAGCATTAATATCTAACCATAAACCCGAATATATTTCACTTTTAATAACCCCATTTTCATCAGGTTCTAGTTTAATATATTTACCTTCTCTTAATCTAAACCAATCAAATTCATTATCATATACTCGCCAGACTAAATACTCTTGGACTTGATTTCGTCGGTAAGCTTTCATTTTATCATTTAAGTCAATAGAAACCTTACTCGCAGCAATTTCTACAATTAATTCTGGCGCACCTTCTACATAATCATCCTCACTAATAATTGATTGTCCACCCTTTTCAATTCTTAATAAAGCATCAAAGCGGGTTAATTTATCCCCATTTTCTAAAGGCGGAATTGTTAAATTAGGTTTAATTATACTCTGAGTCATCATTATTACTCCTATTAATAACTGCTAACTGATAACTGATAACTGAAATTACCCCCTTCACTCTTTCCCCCAAGCTGCCATTTTTCCAGGGTTCATTAACCCATAAGGATCAACTTGTTTTTTAAAGTTTAATTGAGCAAAATCAATAATTTTACGCCCCCCATCTTCAAGAATATAAGTATGAGGGTTAGCAATACCTGCCCCTTGTTCTTCGTGATATTTTATGATCTCATTAAGTCGTTCTTCTGTGGTAAATTTTATTAATTGTAATCCTGCTGGAATTGTCTTTCCGTTGACTTTTATAAACTCTAAATGAATCATTACTTCATCCCCAAAATAATGATAAAAGTGTTCAACTTTTTCTAACGTAAAGTAAAAAGTTTGTAGATAAGTTAAGGTCGGATCAACACTACGAGCGTGTAACGTGGTATGATTCCAAGTAAATTCCAGTAAACTTGTCCCTTTACTGGCTTCTTGGGCAGTTTTCAGGTAAGTTATCTCCCCTTGATACTCAGATACTAATTCATGAAAAGCATCTAAATCGTACTCTGACACCATCAACAAGGCACAATGTTTGCCTAAGGGTAAATAATCGTTTAATCCTGTCAAATAAGGGCAAATGGGGGCAGCATGAACGGTAATCAGCTTTTTAACCATACCATCACTATCCCCTAAAGCTTGACCAAAACGGGCAGCCGTCATAAACTCATCAAAGACGACGATAATTTCAGCCCAAGGATAAGCGGGGGCTAAAGGGAGTTCTAATTGGGTTATAATGCCATTAGTGCCGTAAGCGTGGTTAACTTTTTGCACTTCATCCCCTCGTAATTCAATGATACAGGGTTCTTCTTCTAGAGTAACGATTCGTAAAGCTTGGACGTTACCGCGATCGCGTAATTGTCCATAGGTAATTGAACCCATGCCCATACTTCCGCCACCGATAAATCCCCCAATAGTGGCAATGCGATAGGTAGAAGGGGCCATGCGTAGTTCCCAGCCAATTTCTCGCGCTTTTTTGTCAAAAGCAGCCATTTTTACCCCTGGTTCAACACAAGCTAAACCTGGTTCAATCCAAGGAATTTGGCTCATTTTCGTCGTATCTAAGATAATACCACCTTCTAGGGGGATACATTGCCCATAATTTCCGGTTCCTGCCCCTCTAACGGTCAAGGGAATCTTATAATTAAGACAGGTTTGGGCAATTTGAATGATTTCGTCTTCATTAGTGGGGCGAACAACCAAATTACCCCGTTTATCTTTGAGTTTTTCGTAAAGAATCGGGCTAAAGTGATAATAGTCTAGAGAAAGTTTAGTCAGTTGGATCGGATCTATAATTATTTCTAAATTAGAAAGATCCGCAGTGATTTTATCCCATGGGAGTATCATAGATGTCATAAGCTCTTTAATAATGAATAATGGACAATAGACAATTAATAATTATTTAAACATCTAATTGTCAATTCCTTAGTAAATATGTAAATCTATTACTTTAGAGGAAATATTATTTTTATTATAAAACGTTTTGGAATAAATTAAGAAGTATGTTTGATACAGGATTAAAACGCATTACTGAACGATTAAGCCAAGCACTAGATCGAGATATTCTGATACAAAATACAGCTAACGCATTAAGAAATAATTTGCACGTTAATAGGGTAGTTCTCTATTATTTTTATCGTCATTGGCAAGGACAAGTTATCTATGAAGCTATCAGTTCTCAACACTTTTCTATTTTAGGATCTATGGGGCCTGATGATTGTTTTAATGGGGAATATGCTAAATTGTATGAAGATGGAAGACTTAGGGCAATTAATGATATTAATACTGAAGCAATAACCCCCTGTCATCGAGATTTTTTGCTAGATTTGCAGGTTCGGGCTAATCTAGCTGCTCCTATTCTTAATTCTAAAGGATTGTGGGGATTATTGATTGCTCACCATTGTCAAAGTTCTAAGTCATGGACTGATCTAGATATTGAGGAGATCAAAAAATCAGCAGCAATTTTAGAGAAAGCACCCGCTATTCAAAATAGTTAAGTTTACAATAAATAGAAGTAAACCCTATCGGACAAATTATGACAACAACAGATACCCCAAAACCTTCTCAACCGGATCAAGATACTTATCTTAATGAGATTCCTGATGAAGTCGAGATGTCTTTATTTGATCATCTTGAAGAATTGCGAATGCGTATTTTTTATGGATTAATTGCTGTTGTTATTGGCATAATTGGCTGTTTTATTATAGTCAAACCTTTAGTAAAATGGTTACAAATTCCAGCCCAAGGGGTAAAATTTTTACAATTGGCACCAGGAGAATTCTTTTTTGTTTCTATTAAGGTCGCGGCCTATAGTGGATTATTAATATCAAGTCCTTTTATTCTTTATCAAATTATTCAGTTTGTTTTACCTGGATTAACTCGTAAGGAACGTGGTTTATTAGGTCCCGTTGTTTTAGGTTCGAGTGTTTTATTTTTTGCAGGAATAGGGTTTGCTTATTGGGCATTAATTCCCGCAGCTTTAAACTTTTTTATTAATTATGGGGCAGATGTTGTTGAACAATCATGGTCAATTGAGCGTTATTTTGAATTTGTTTTATCATTAATGTTTTGTGTTGGAATTGCTTTTCAGATCCCAATTATTCAATTAATTTTAGGATTTTTAGGGATTGTTTCTTCAGAAATAATGTTAAAAGGATGGCGGTTTGTTATCTTAGCATCAGTCATTTTAGGTGCAGTTTTAACCCCATCTACTGATCCTTTAACTCAGTCTCTTTTAGCAGGGGCAGTATTAGCTTTATATTTTGGAGGTATTGGTATGGTAAAAATTATTGGTAAGTAAATAAATATATTAATTGTAGAACAGGCATCTTGCCTGTTATCAATCTTTTTCAATTCTCTACCTTCAAGGAAAATGTAATTATCAATTATTCATTATTAATTATCCATTCAGAACTTCTTTCTCCTAAGTCTAAAGGAATACTAACAACTTTACCTAAACGGGGACGTTCTTTCGTCATATCCACATAAGTTTTAACCTGTTCTATGGTTCCCCAAGTAGTGAGATAATTAGCAATAGCATTAAGATGTTCATAATATTCTTGTTCAGACAGAGGAAAAGAAGCTTGTTCGAGATATTTCCACATCACTTGACAATAAACTTTACCCTTAACTTGTCGAAGTTGGATATCATAAGATCGTCCCCATTTACTCAATAATAATTCGTGTAATTCTTGTCCGGTCATTTTTTTTGTTTCCAAATTTTGAACATTAACCCTAAACAAGTCAAAATATAACCCGATGTGAGTAACCCATTAAAATATAATAATCTTAAGGTTAATATTTCCGAACTTTGTAACGAACCTAACCATAATAAACTATAGGCAATGGCCCAAATAATAGTTAAACGAACTGATAAACGACTGAGAGATAATTTTTCTGAACTATCTGGACGAATATATAATGTCCATAAAGATGGTATCCATCCCACCATAGGAATTAAATAAATAATTAATTGAATTTTTTCTAACTTTCTTTCCTTAAACCGATCATCATTATCCATAATTATTAAAAGACAATAAAAAACCCTTAAATTATCATTTATGTAGGTAAAAGATGAAAACAGTCTCTAAAAATAATCTCAGTGCTATTATTTTAGCAGGAGGACAAAGTTCTCGTATGGGACGAGATAAAGCATTAATTCCCATCCAAGGAATACCGATGTTAAAACGTCTTGCTATCTTGGCTCAAGAATACACTACTGATGTTTATATTATTACCTCTTGGCCCGAACGTTATCAGTCTATCATTCCCCCAGACTGTCATCTAATACAAGAAATTTGTCCCTCTCGAAAAACTCAAGGCCCTTTAACAGCTTTTAGTCAAGCATTAACCCATATTAAAACACCTTGGATCTGGTTACTTGCTTGTGACTTACCTAACTTAACCTCCCCTGAAATCCTACCCTGGTTAACCTATTTAGAAACAGTTTCAGAAGACGCGATCGCACTTTTACCTCGTCACCCCAAAGGATGGGAACCCTTATGTGGGTTTTATCGCTATTGTTGTCTAGACTCCCTGCAACACTTTATTGATACAGGGGGACGATCATTTCAAAGCTGGTTACGACAACAGACAGTTGCAGAACTTCCTATGCGCGATCGTCAAGTTTTACTCAATTGTAATACTCCTCAAGAGTGGGAGAGCAATTTTCGTAGGTTGGGTTGAACCAGAGTGAAACCCAACAC
Organism: Aphanothece sacrum FPU1; assembly: GCF_003864295.1. Taxonomy (NCBI): domain Bacteria; kingdom Bacillati; phylum Cyanobacteriota; class Cyanophyceae; order Chroococcales; family Aphanothecaceae; genus Aphanothece; species Aphanothece sacrum. Next base: position 513,655 of record NZ_BDQK01000001.1, read on the forward strand.
AGGTAAGAGAATAATCAGAGTTCGTGACTTCTATACATTGGTTTTGTTGGGTTGAGGAACGAAACCCAACCTACGTTTTGAAAGGGTGGATCACAAATATAAAATATACTTTCAGTTTTTAAAAACTTAATCAGGGTTTGCGATCGCAATTTTCGTAGGTTGGGTTTCACTATCGTTCAACCCAACACAGGGTTTTTGTTTTTCAGACATTTATGTCAAATTTATCCGGTATTCATAGACAAGAAGATTTTTTTGTCAAGAGCATTTGACATTATTTAACATATCGGTTACAATTAGTTACAATACAAAGAAGCAGTAAACAAATTCTTAATTGCCAAGAAAGGTGTTTGCAAAGTAAAATCGTGTGATTTCGGTATCTCCCATTAAATGATATTGAGTTCTCCTAGATAACCTCGGTGGCGTGCCGGGGTTTTTTATTGATAATGGCCTAAAAATTCTTCTAACTTGCTTGACGTAACTGGTTTAAAACCCTTTAAAATAAGTAAGGAAGCTTAATCAAAACTCGAAAAAGGTAGCAAGTATATGACACCATCTTTAGCCAATTTCTTATGGAGTCTGGTTTGGGGAACTGTAATTGTAGTTATTCCCGTTGTTGTGGGTTTGGTTTTCATTAGCCAAAACGATAAAATCAAACGTAATTTCTAAATTGTCTCCCCACCTAATCTCACGAAAGGGTGGGGATTTAAAACAGTGAACGCCTGAACGCCTGAACAGTTACCAATGATAAACACATCATTCTTTATTTAGATGCCTTGCCCTGATTCTTTACTGATAACTGTTAACTGTTAAAGGTAGGCATGGGTAAGTTAATATTTGTTATTTTATACAAAAGACATCTGTGGTCAAAACTCGCTACCATAGAAAAGAGAACGGAGAGCGATAATGGTAAACTTTGGGCTGAACTCGGCCAGTATCCTTGGTATTTTTCTAGCGGTTGCGGGAGCGGGCTTATATTTCTTGCGCTCTGTACGCCCCGAATTATCGAGGGATCACGATATTTTTTTTGCGGCCGTCGGCTTATTATGCGGCTTGATTTTGCTGTTTCAGGGATGGCGACTTGATCCAATTTTACAATTTGGGCAGTTTCTTTTAACAGGGGCCGCCATCTTTTTTGCGGTGGAAACCATTAAACTACGAGGGGCCACCACAGAACAAGCACGTCGTAATTCTCCTATTGTGGATAATGAACGTCGGGTTAGTAAAACGCGAGTCTATACCGAGGCCGAACTCGATCAAATCGAACCCTATGAGGAAGAACAAGAGGAAGGTTATCGCAATAATCGTCGCTTAAGAGGCTATGAAGAACCTCGTAGTCCTCGTAGGTCTAATTATTCTCAAGAAGAACCAAGAACCTCTAAAACGCGCCGTCCTGCTGATTCTTATGGCGATACTGAACCCCCTCGTAAGCGGCCTTCTCGTCCGGGTTCTTCAAAACCTGAATCTTACGATGCTTGGGAGGAATCTTCGGATATGTGGGAAGAAAGACCAAAAACCCCTCGTCCTCGTCGTCCTCGTCCAGACAGTCAGCCCCCAGAAACCTCTCAAAGACCTCCTCGTAAGCGTCCTAGTCGTCCCTCTGGCGATCAAGAACGTTATCCGACTCGCAGTTCCCAGAGTACACCTACAGATTACGTCGATTATCAACCTATCGATCCACCTATGGCCGATCAGGGAACTATACCCCCATCAGATGAGGATTTAAGAGGCGATCGCCCTGATGATAATAATCCCAATCGTTTCGATTATTAACGGTATTGAAGGTGAGGGTAGGAGATTCTCGATGGTTACGGATAGGGATAGTAGGGACTCTGATAAGCTTATTATCTGCTTGTGAGAGTTTCAACCGTCCTCAAGCTCCTGCTGCCCTTAACAGTCGTTATAATGATGAACAGCCTACTTTAAGTGGGGATGGTCGCTGGTTGGCCCTGGTATCAAATCGCAATAATAATAGTCATATTTTACTATACGATTTACGGGGTAAACTTTTTGTTAATTTGCCGGGCCTCAACCAAAGTGATGTCATTGTGGAAAATCCTAGTTTGAGTCGGACGGGTCGTTATTTGGTGTATATTTCTAGTATTCAGGGACGGCCTGATATCGCTTTGTATGATCGGGCTACCCAAAGGGCCGAATTATTAACATTAGGATATCGTAGTTGGGTGAGAAATCCCCAAATTAGTCCCGATGGACGCTATGTTGTCTTTGAAACAGCAAAACGAGGACAATGGGACATCGAGGTGTTAGATAGAGGGCCTTTAATAGAGTTAGATATTCCTGATGGTACTCCAGTAAATCCTTAAACAGTGAAGCGTTTTGTCTTAATTTTTCTGGCGGTTTTGAGCAGTTTTATCGGAGGTTGTACGGGTTATCCTCGCCTCTTGAATTTTCCTTTAGATGGAGGAGGAAGAAGTTTAAATAGTCGTGCGTCTGAGTTGACTCCTCAAGTGAGTTCTCTTTATATTGTATTTGTATCTGATCGTAATGGTTCTCAAGATGTTTATTTATTTGATGCACAAAAACGGGTATTAATTGATTTACCGGGGTTAAATTCTCTTGATGAGGTGGCCTCTCATCCTTCTATTTCTGAGGATGGCCGCTACATTGTTTTTGCTAGTAGTCGTCAAGGAAGATCTAATATTTATCTATATGATCGTCAAACCCAACAAAAACGCAATTTAACGGAGAATTTAGCCGCAGAAGTGCGTAATCCGACAATTAATGCCCAAGGGACGCAAATCGCCTTTGAGGTGGCAAAAAATGGTCAATGGGACATCTTATTATACGATCTTTCGGGAAATGCGATTCCATAGTTTTGACAGAAGGTAGGAGACAAAAGGTCTCAACTTAGTCCAAAATGCCGACAGGCTAAAGCCTGTGGCTATACCAACAAAGTCCGACGAGCGCAGACTTTACTGTAACATTAGCCTGTGTAGACAGGCTTTGTACAGTTAACCCCACCCTTGGCAGGGTGTGGGTGGGATAGTGAGAAAGGTTGCACCCCGTCAAGTTTCGCCTTAAGTTGACACCAATGACGGCCGTTGACCCTTACAAGGTTCAAATGATTGAGATTGTCTTAACATTTGCTTTGACTATAAACTAGAAAAAGGAAGATTGAAAGGCAATAACAGATGAGAAATTTAAGATATTATGGCAGTCTGGGATTATTATTAATTGCGGGATTGTTGGGTAATTATTTTAAATTACCGCTTTTTTTCAATATTGATTTTCTTTTTGGTAGCATTGCGACTTTGATGGTGGTTAAGGGTTATGGAATTTTTTGGGGAACTCTTGCTGCATTGATAAGTAGTTCTATTACCTATTTTTTGTGGGATCATCCCTATGGGATCATTCTTTTTACAGTTGAGGCCATATTTGTTGGTATTTTATTACGTCGCTATCATAATTTAGTGTTATTAGATGGCATTTATTGGTTATTTATTGGTATCCCTTTAGTAGCATTGTTTTATGGCCAATTTTTGTCTATTCCTTTAACAGGAACTGGGTTAATTGTTTTCAAACAATCAGTTAATAGCATTTTTAATGCCTTAATTGCTAATTTAATTATGACCTATTTTCCTTTTTATAAAATTATTAGTTATCAAAAATTTAATAATTATTTATCATTTCAACAGACGATTTTTAATCTTTTACTAACATTTGTTATGTTTCCCGCTTTGATATTGACAGTTATTCAAGGAAACCAAATTATGGACTCCACTGAAAACGAAATCAAAAATGAATTACAAACAGCTATCATCCACTTGAAACAAGATATAATGCAAACATGGTATCAAACTCATTTACAAGGTCTTAAGTCTTTAGAACCCATAACCAGAGAATTTTTAAAAGATAACACAGTAGATATTAATAATGAAATTAAACTTATTCAACAAGCTTTTCCCTCTTTTTTTCGAGTTTATATTGCCAATAAAGAAAGTATTATTCTGGCGGCTGCTCCTCCAGTTAATGAAGTAGGAAAATATTTAATAGGATTAAAAATTAACTTTGACGAGCCATCAAATACCCAAAATGTAAAGAATTATCTGTCCCCAAAAATTACTGAGATACATATTAATGAATCAAATCTATCTCATCTTGATCTTATTATTCCTCTTCTTAATACTAAGGACAAACAGTTATTAGGACTGATTCACGGTTCAGTTAATTTAAAAAAACTATCTCAAATCATTAATATTAATTTAACCAAACATTCTATAGAAACTATTTTATTAGATAAAAATAATCGGATTATTACTTCAAATCAAAAACAATTCAAAAATCAAAAAATATTTAATTGGCGACAAAATGGAGAGATTAAGGACTATGGAGATGAAATCTTTCAATGGTTTAATATTGCCCCACAAAGCCCTTTTATCAAACGTTGGCGTAATTCTTTTTATGTTAAAGAAGTATCTTTAGAACCTACATTACCATGGAAGTTAGTCCTTCGTATTTCTACACTTCCTTACTTAGAGAATTTAGAATTTCTCTATATTAAAAATTTGTCTATCATGTTAATTATTGCCCTATTGGGGTTATTTATGTCTGTGGCAGTCAGTCGTTTTGTAGTATCTCCTATTTTAGACTTAGCTCAAGTGACGAGTAATTTACCTCAAAAGATTCTTGATGAGTCTCAAACAGATAATTTTCTTGATACTCATATACAAGAATTATCCTTATTATCTAATAATTTTGAGTTAATGACAATCGCTCTTAAAAGACAATTTAGGGAAATTCAAAAAGCCAAACAAAGTTTAGAAAAAAGAGTTGAAAAAAGAACAAAAGAATTATCAATACTTAACCAAAATTTATCTCAAGAAATTATTGAGAAACAACAGATAGAACAGTATTTGAGAGATAATGAAACTCGTTATGATTTAGCTATTTCTGGAACGAATTATGGGATTTGGGATTGGGATTTGGCTACTAATTATGTATATTATTCGCCCGTTTGGATGAAAATTTTAGGCTATGAAACTGAGCCTTTACCCTATTTATTTACTACTTGGTCAGAAAAAGTCCATCCTGATGATTTTGAGGGAGTAATTAAGAATATTCAAGAACATTTAGCTGGAAAAACCGAACTTTATGAAAATTTTCATCGTCTAAAACATCGAGATGGCTATTATATTTGGGTAGAAGCTAAAGGAAAATGTCTCAGAAATGAACAGGGTATTGCCACTAGGTTAGTGGGAACTATTACTGATATTACCCAGAAAAAACAAGCAGAAGAAGACTTAAAAGCAGCTAAAGAGGCAGCAGAAATTGCTAATATTACTAAGAGTGAATTTTTAGCAAATATGAGTCATGAAATTCGTACCCCAATGAATGCTATTTTGGGATTTTCTGCTCTTTTACAAGGGATAATCACTGAAACTAGACCCCGTTCTTATCTTGATTCTATTGTGTCTAGTGGCAAAATGTTACTTGCTTTAATTAACGATATTCTAGATCTATCTAAACTAGATTCCGAAAAGTTAAAATTGAATTATGAACCGATAGCTTTACGACAAATAATAGAAGAAATTCAAAAAATATTCTCAGAAGAAGCAAAACAAAAAAATATAACTTTGTCTGTTATTATTGAGAATAATGTACCTTCTGTTATCTTATTTGATGAACTAAGACTGAGGCAAATTCTATTTAATCTTGTTGGTAATGCTTTAAAATTTACGGAACAAGGCTATATTAAAATTGAGATCAACAGTCAATTATATCTCCCGTTAGAAGATATTTCTCCTGAATTTTGTACTGTAACTATTGCCATAGAAGATACGGGTATTGGTATTGCTTCAGAACAACAAGAAAGGATTTTTGATGTGTTTACTCAAAGTGATGGACAAAGTACTCGAAAATATGGAGGAACCGGACTAGGATTAAGTATTACAAGGCGATTAACGGAAATATTAGGAGGACAAATTAAATTAGAAAGTAAATTAGGGAAAGGTAGTAAATTTACCTTAATTTTCCCTCAAGTTAGAATTGCTAATATAACTGAAGTTTCTCTTGATCATAAAATCACAAATATCGATTTTAATCTACTACATCAATCTAAAATTTTAGTAGTAGATGATATTTTATCTAACAGGGAGTTAATGCAAGGATATTTTACAAAAACTCATCATCAAATTTTACTAGCAAAAGATGGATATGAAGCCATTGAACAAGCTAAAAAATACCATCCTGACTTGATTATTATGGATTTGAAAATGCCTAATCTTGATGGAATTCAAGCAATTAAACGCCTCAAAAAAGATATAGAAACTCAGGAAATTCCTATTATTATGCTAACTGCTTGTTCTGAAGAAACTGATCAACCATATTTAACCTCTCTGTGTCAAAGTTTTCTCAGAAAACCCATCACTACTCAGCAATTATTCTCAGAATTAACAAAAATCTTACCTTATGATCCGCCTCAATTAGATATTGTAGTTCAAGATCCCGAAATTGAAGAGTCTTTCTCTGAATTATCTCCCACTGATCCCGAATTATTAGAAAAGCTGCTTCAGGAAGAAGAAATTGTATGGTGTACCGTCAGTCAGACTATGATCTTAAGAGATTTACGCAAATTTGCCCAACGTTTGCGACAATGGGGAGAGGAGTATCAATGTAGTCAATTACTTGATTATGCTATCCTTCTCAATACACAAATTCAAGAATTAGATGGAGATAATCTGTCTGATACAGTTAATGCGTTTCCTAAAATGTGGCGATCGCTTCCTTAAGAGACCATTTTAATACTCCCCCCTAACCCTCCTTTTTAAGGGGGGAATAAACTCAAAAAACTCGCCATAAAAAAGGAGAAATCAATCAAAAAACCTAAACTTTCCCTAATCAGTGATAATTTAGCAATGAAATCATTTAACCCCGAAGAGTGCCTAATTTTGATTGTGGATGATATTCGCAAAAATCTCCAATTACTAATAGAAATACTAGATAATGTAGGGTATGGAACAACTTTTGCTATCAATGGAATTCAAGCTTTAGAACGGGTAAAAATGACAAAGCCTGATCTAATTCTCTTAGATTTAATGATGCCTGAAATGAACGGTTTAGAAGTCTGTGATAAAATAAAAGCTGATTCGACTTTGGCGAATATTCCCATTATTTTTCTGACAGCAAGTAACGAAAAAGAACACTTGATAGAAGCTTTTGAAAAAGGGGCTGTAGACTATGTTACTAAGCCGTTTCAAGCTTCTGAACTATTGGCGCGGGTAAAAACTCATTTGCAGTTAAAACAAACCCAAGACGAACTACGTCAAGCTTATGCAGAAATGGAAATAATAGCCCATAGCGATCCCTTAACTGGAGTCCTCAACCGAGGGGCAATTTTTAATTTTGCACAACAAGAATTTGAACGGGCCAGACGCTATGATTCTCAATTTGCGGTCTTAATGATTGACTTGGATCATTTTAAGTACGTTAATGATACTTATGGTCATGATATGGGGGACATAATTTTGATCACTACGGTGAAGGTGATGGGCCAATGTCTGAGAACAACGGATTGTTTGGGGCGTTATGGAGGAGAGGAATTTTTGGCTATTTTGCCAGAAACCTCTGTCCCTGGAGCATCTGATGCAGCAGAACGCATTCGTCAAGCGATCGCCGCTCAATCTTTTCCGGTGGAAAACGGCATACTCAAAATAACTACAAGTATCGGGGTGACTATTTATAATTCTGAGGATGTTAAAATCGATGAGGTGATTAAACGGGCTGATTTAGCTGTTTATCAAGCAAAAAACACAGGACGGAATCAAGTTATCACCTTGATGAATACTACTTTTAATCATCATTTATCCTCCTAATTTATATTTACCAATTTCTAATAAATCTCTACTTCCTGTAATACCTTGTCCCATAAATAATAACAAAGCAAAACAATTTAACATTATATGAATGTTGCGCCAACGATTTGATCTATCTTCATAAATGTCTTCAATAATTGCCAGGGAAAATATCATCAGTAAAGCAACTACAATGCCAATATAATAATGGGACATATACCATTCATTTGTTCGTCGATATACTCCATCTTGACAACCTAAAATAACTACACCTGCTCCTGTTAAAGTAGCAAAAATACCTCGCCAATGTTTCTGTCTAGATCGGTGAAGAAATACCAAAGAAACACAAGTCAAGACAAACATTAATAAAATAAAAATTGTTTGTAATAAATTGCTTGACCAAAGCTGTTTGGTGATGATATTTTCTCCAATGGGATGAGCTAGTCCTAACAATGTAACCCCGACTACCCAACTAGATAACCAACGACCAATTGTAACATGATCTCGTCCAACAATGGGGGGAATTTTACTTTTTTCTCCAGTTAATGTTTGTAACCGTCTCTGACGAGTTTGCCAAGCAAAATAACAGACAATACCAATTAAAGGAAAAACAAAAACTATCGCCAGAGTAGGATGAATAATTAGCAAAAAATCTACAGGTTTCATAGGTTATTGATACATTAAGAAGATTTAATGTTGTAAAATCAATGGATACCATTAATAGCAGTCATCAAGGGAGACAGTAAACTCATCCCAATATCAAACAATCTAGCAAACAATTCTTAATTTTAGATGAGAGGAGAGTATGAACGAAATTAAAAAAATTTACGATCAAGATAACATCTTGGTGATTATTCCTGTTCGTAATGAACAAGAATCTATTGTTAATATTATCGCATTTTTACAGAGTTTAGGCTTGAATAAAATTCGGGTGATTGATAATGGTAGTAGGGATCATAGTGGTATTCTAGCGCAAGAAGCTGGAGCAGAGGTAATTTTTGAACCCATACCTGGTTACGGACAAGCTTGTTGGAGGGGTTTACAAGAATTGACCCCTGAAATTGAATGGATTTTGTTTTGTGACGGAGATGGAAGCGATGATTTATCACAATTACCCCTATTTTGGCAGCAAAAAGATAATTATGACTTAATTTTAGGTGATCGTACAGCAACAGTTAGTGGACGCAAAGTAATGACTCCTGTACAACATTTTGGGAACCGTTTAGCTAGTTTTCTCATTGGGTTAGCTTGGGGTTACTCTTATCATGATCTTGGCCCATTACGTTTAATTCGTCGAGATGTTTTAGACAAAATAGAAATGGAAGATCGAGGGTTTGGTTGGACAGTAGAAATGCAAGTAAAAGCAATTGAATGTCAATTAAAAATTTGCGAACTTCCGGTTAATTATTATCCCCGACAAGGAGGAAAATCCAAAATTTCTGGAACAATTTCTGGAAGTATTAAAGCAGGAATAATTATTTTAAGTACCCTAGCTAAATTATATATCAGACGATTGAGTAAAAGGCAGCCAGAAACTGAAAAAAAAAAGAATAAATCAAAAGTTTTAAGTTGGTTAAGTGGACTATTATTATTATTAGGAACTTTTTTAATTATTCCCTATGGAGATTTTAGAGAAATAGAAGCAGTTCCTCATTTTTGGTGGGGAATAAGTGTGATGGGAATAGGATATATATTATCTTGGGGTATTTATTCTATTGGAAGACTTTGGTTCGGGATAGTAACTATTTTAACTCGACTGTTTTTACTGTTTATGTATCCAGGGGATGATATCTGGCGATATCTTTGGGAAGGATATTTACAAACTCAAGGAATTAGTCCCTATAATTTTTCTCCTAATGCGATAGAATTACTCCCTTATCGTACATCCTGGTGGCTTCTAATTAATCATCTGGATGTATCTGCTATTTATCCACCTGTGGCCCAATGGGGATTTAGATTTTTAGCTACTTTTGGGGCTAATGTTATTATCTTTAAATTAGGATTTGTTGGGGCAGATTTGTTAGTTTGTTGGCTATTATATCATCGTTTTGGCAAGATAAAATCTTTAATTTATGCCTGGAACCCTTTAGTTATTTATTCCTTTTCAGGTGGCGGCCATTATGATAGTTGGTTTATTTTACCTTTAGTAGGTAGTTGGTTTATATTTGATAACATTAAATCTCAAGATAATACTCAAATAAGGAAATGGATTTTGAGCAGTTTACTATTAGGAATTAGTATCGGGATAAAATGGATCTCTTTACCCATTTTAGGCTTTTTAGTTTGGCAAGCTTTTCGTCGTATTAATCTTAAATTAGCACTGCTAGTTCTTATTACTGGATTATTCCCTTTAAGCATCAGTGTACTTCCCTTTTGTACCTTTGGTAAATGTCCCTTAATTCCTACCAGTTCAACCTTTGTTTCCCATGGAAGAAGTGCGGAATTATTTCCTTATTTATTAGCTTTGGTTTGGCAAGGTTCACGTCAATCAAATTGGATTTATGCCTTATTTTTAATCGCTGCTATTGCGTTTTCATTAATTAAGTTTAACACTTTTCAATCTTTTAATCAAGGCTATTTCTTCTTTTTATTGACCCTTTCTCCCATTATTCATGCTTGGTATTTTACCTGGATTATTCCTTTTTCTGTAGGGAATCAAAATTTAGGGGTTCGGTTGATTAGTTTATCAGCTTTTGTTTATTTTATCTTACAGTATCGCATGGCACTGGGTGATAGTAGTTGGGTTTTAATAGATAGGGAAAGGTTATTATTATGGTTGCCTTTTTTATTAGGTTATCTCTGGACAATTTGGTATAATATAAATAGAAAAAATATTGCTTAAAGATTCCCTCTAGCTGCTTGTTCAACTTCAATGGCTTCAAATAAAGCCTTAAAATTACCTTGACCGAATCCTGGAGAACCTTCACGTTGAATAATTTCAATAAAAAAGGTAGGACGGGAGGCTAAAGGTTTAGTAAAAATTTGCAGTAAGTATCCTTTTTCATCCTGATCTAAAAGTATTTTTAGTTCTTTAAGACTATTAATATCTTCATTGATTAAATTAGCTTTCTCTGATATTCTATCATAATAAGCATCAGGTATTTCTAAAAATTTAACCCCATTTAATCTTAATTTTTTGACAGTTTTAATAATATCATTTGTTCTCAGGGCAATATGTTGTACTCCTGAACCCATATGAAAGTCAAGATATTCTTGAATTTGGGATTTATATCTTCCTTCTACTGGTTCATTGATGGGAAATTTTATCTGACCATTTTGATTAGTTAATACAGTAGAAGTTAAAGCCGAATATTCTGTGGCAATATCTTCTTGTCTGAATTCTTGATAGGAATAAAATTGAAAAATATTTTCATAGAAATTAGTCCATTTATTTCTATTTCCCAATTCTGTATTAATCACAACATGGTCAATTTCTATTAACCCCACTCCTTCAACTAATTGAGGAGAAGATATAGGATAATATTGAGGTAAAAAACTATTATAATTATGACGTTCAATTAAAGAATGACTTAAATCTCCTTGATAAGCTGCTAAAGTGGCTTTAATGATATATCCTTTTGCTATTTTAGTTAAGGTAGGTTCAAGAATAGATTTAGCCCCTTTATTGACTGCTGTTTGAAAGACATTTTCTACATTATCTACTAATAAAGCAATATCATAAACTCCATCTCCATGTAATTTTATATAATCAGAAATATGCCCCTGGGAAATTAAAGGAGAAGTTAGAATAAAATGTATATTTCCTTGTTCTAATAAATAAGAAGTATATTCTCTTACTCCTGTTTCTAGTCCAGCATAACCGATAACTTTAAAACCAAAAGCTGTTTGGTAAAAATAGGCTGCTTGTTGCGCATTACTGACATAAAATTCTACATAATCAATTTTTTTGATTTGATTAACTTTTTCCTGTTGATTTGGCAATATTTTAGATTCAGTTAGAGTCATTAGTGATTTCCTTATCTAAATTTATTTAAAGATAGCAAAAAATGAGAGTTAAACAGGTTTTAAGTCATGAAAATACTTGACAATAACTTGCATTCAATTAGATTTTGCGGCGTTGCAGCAATCAGAGTATGAAACAGCCATTCTTTGCGTCGATTCTTTGCGTCTTTGCGCGAGATAAAAATCATCCTTTAATTCAGCCACGCCGATTTTTCTTTTCCCATACATCCTAACATATTTTGTTGTTAATTTGTTTTGAATTTTCAATTAAAAATTATTTTTTGTGTAATTTTGATATAGATTAAATGTAAAATCATCCAATTCCCAAGTGCCTAATAATGTTTTACTTTCCTCTAATTTAAACTGTTTTTCTAACATAGCTTTAACTTTCTCTTTTTGTTTTTCTGTTGTCGGTTTACCCCAAACAGGACGTTGACTATCTAACCAAATAATCCGTTCATATTGATTTGTTGTAGATTGTAATGTTTTTTCTAATTTAGATGCAAGTTCGTCAGAATTTTGAGCAAGTAAGCTAACAGGAGAAGTGGAGGGAAGATAATAAGCAAGACGTAATACATGACCCCAAGCTTGAGAATTCATAACAATTAAAGTAGGGGTGTCAGGTTGTTTTTCAATAATATTAGAGATTTGCTGAAACATGGAACGGGAACGAAGGCTAAAATCAGTTATATTAACGGTTAAATAGATAATTAAGAGGCTAATAATAGTGATATCCTTCCATTTTTTTGCAGCTTTTTCTAAATAAATTGTTACTAATAATAATAGACCAGGAAGAACAAAAATCACCGATCTTCCCCAACCAAATCCTAAAGTGAATTTTTGAGTAATAATATCGAAAGTTAACATTAATAATAAAGGGAAAATACCCAGTAATAATCCGATAGTTAATAGACGATATTCTTGGTTATACCACAAACTCCAAATACACCATACTAAAATAGTAAGTGCGATGATTCCTATGAGAGTTATTAGCCAAGATGGGGCTATACTAACCCAGTCTCCTAATAATAAATGAATACCCAAAACATCCAGGAATTCTTGGCTATGTTTTAACATTGCTTCTAACCAATTATTCGTAGTTGCAAATCTGCCTAAATCAGCATTTCTTAATTGTTGTCGAGTTCCCCACCATAACCAAGGAATTGTAATGATAATACTACTGAATAAATAAAGAGCATATTGCCACCATCTTTGTGGGTTTAATAACAGTATTAACGCGCCTAAAACTATCAACCAAAAGGCAAAATAATAAAAAGTCATAAATCCGGCTGATACGGATATAATTAATAGGAAAGTCCAAAACCATTTGGAATTGAGAAAAACAGGTTTTAATATCAGTGAATTTAAACTTCTTTGAGCAGAATTTCGAGAAATTAATTCTAATAATGACCAACTACTGAGTAAAGTCCAAAATACGAGAGAAGCATACATTCTGACATTTAAAGAATGGAATAAATAATAGGGATTTAAACCCAGTAAAGCCGCAAATAATAATCCCCCTTGATTTCCTAATAAACACCGTCCTAACCCGTAAGCACAACCGATTGAACCAAGACTAAATAAAGCAACTAAACTCCGCATAGCAACTTCTGAATTTCCCCATAATCTTAACCAAAAATGTTGTTCAATAAAAAAGAGAGGGGGATGAGGTTCAGCGACTAATCCTTTGAGAAAGTTTACAAAAGTTTGTGCTACATCATTAAAATTATTTTCAATCGGTAACTTCAGTACATTAATATAATTAGACAAAAGAACGGGCATATCTGTTGGGTGTTGATAACTATTTTTTTGACCTGTAGATAATAACAAGGATAACACTTCATCATACCAAAATTCTCGACTACCTAAATTAACAATTCTGAGGATAACTGCCATCCCTAAAGCCATTAGTAGGGTAATAATTAAGGTTTGTTTTGATAATTTCATACAATTAGCCAAATTGATGTATAATAATTATAGTTAAATTAACTCATAATGTCCAAGTGATTACTTATATAAACAGGATAAATGATATTTTGGAGAAAGTCCAAGAGAGCCGAAATTTATCTCCTGATGATGGGGTAATGCTTCTGAATCAGACAGAACAAGAAGTAAGAGCTATCATTGGTCAAAGTGCGGATAAATTGCGTCAAAAACAGGTTGGAGATAGGGTAACATATGTTATCAATCGTAATATAAACTTTACCAATATTTGTGAGCAACATTGTAATTTTTGTGCTTTTCGGCGGGATGAAGGAGAAGATGGGGCATTTTGGTTAACTCGTCATCAAATTATCGAAAAAGCGACGGATGCTGTCGAAAAAAAGGCTACAGAAATTTGTATGCAAGGGGGATTAAATCCTCAAGCTAAATTACAGGGAAAATCTCTTAATTATTATCAAGAATTAGTCACCACTATTAAACAAGAATTCCCTCAATTGCATCTTCATGCTTTTTCCCCTCAAGAAATTCAATTTATTGCTAGAGAGGACAATCTTAGTTATGGTGATGTTATTATAGCTTTGCGAGATTCCGGGTTAGATTCTATGCCAGGAACGGCGGCTGAAGTATTAGATAATAAAGTAAGACGGGTGATTTGTCCTGAGAAAATTAATACAGAAACTTGGTTAGAAATCATCAGTCTTGCTCATAGTTTAGGAGTTCCTACTACTAGCACAATGTTATGTGGTCATATCGAAAATTCACGGCAACAAATTAATCATTTAATGCAGTTAAAACAACTACAAAAAATAGCGATTGAAAATGATTATCCTGCTAAAATTACTGAATTTATTCTCTTACCTTTTGTGGGACAAGATGCACCGAAAAGTTTAAGAAATCGTGTGGGACGAGATCAACCTATTTTAGAAGACACACTATTATTAACTGCTGTGTCTCGACTTTTTTTAGGTGAATTAATACCCAATCATCAACCTAGTTGGGTTAAAATAGGACTACATGGAGCCAAAGAAGCCTTAAAATGGGGTTGTAATGATATTGGGGGAACCTTAATGGAAGAACATATCACGACGATGGCAGGGGCAACAGGAGGAACTTATATGGCAGTTGAAACCTTACGAGAAGCTATTAAATCTCTGGGTCGTTCTTATCAGCAACGTAATACTTTATATGAGCTATTATGAATAATAATTCAGAACAAGAACGGATATTAAGGGCTAAAAAACAAGCTAAAAAAGTTTTTTTAATATTACTTGGCTTTGGTTTATTTTTAGGGGTTGTTGTTTCTATTGGGGTGATACAATTAATGAATAAGTTAGGGTTAACTGAAAAAAACAATCAAACAGAAATTTTTAAACAGAAAGTTGAGTAAAAAGGTTATAAATAATATTTTTTTTAGGGAGTAGGACAAGTACCTGTAGGAACATTAGTAATAGTTCCATTTTGAGTTAATGTTCCCGTCCAATTATTATTATTGCTTCTGAATGTTGCTATCGGGGCAATATTTTCAACACGGAATGTTCCTGCTGCGCCAGATTTAACAAACCGTATAATTCCGTTATTATTATTTGATGTCCCGGAACTAATCGTATTACCAGTGAATTTTAAACAAAGATTAGTATTATTACCTCCACTGAGATTAATTACATTAGTATTATTAGCCCTAAAAGTATTATTATTTAGTGTAAATGTGCGTAATGCTGGAGGGGCAAATCCTTGGCCATTTGTAATAGCACTTCTTGCGATATTATTAAAGTTAACATTACTGACCGTCAAGTTTATAACAGCTGGGCCATTATCAATACCATTACCATTACTTGAATTCGTAGTTATCGTATTCTGAATAGAACCACGATTAATAATTAAATGGTGAGTATTACCTGTAATAAAGCTAATTCCATTTATAACCCCATTAATATTAATACTATTAAAGGTAGTTTGACCTGTGTTAACCCCCGTAATAGTCACTCCATTTCCTGATGCATTGCTAATGTTAGTATCACCAAAATTAAAAATATTACTACCTCCATTAATCAACATACCGTCTCTACTGGTGTTAGTAATAGTAAGGATTTTACCATTACTATTACTAAAAGAATAATTAGCATTATTATCATTATTGCTATTGAAAACAAAAAGTCCAGTTCCGACTGAAGCAATAGAAGTATTGCCTACTACGGTAAACGAACCCGTTAAATCAATTAGAGTAATACCAGTGCTGGACTTATCAGGATTAGGAACATTATTAATATCAATATTACCGATGGTTAAATTTCCATGTCCGTTTAGGAATAAACCACTATTACCTGAACCATTATTAGTGATATTACTAATCTTCCAAGTAGTATCGGGAGTTAAAGAACCTGATACATTAGTTAATTTAATTCCATTACCAAGTGCTTGATTAACTGTGGTTGTTCCTCCCGCAACAGCTTCCAAAACTGAAGTATTAGGATTAGCATCAAAGGTTACTTGAATCAAATTTATCCCATTTCCAGCAACATTATTAATTTGATTATTAGCAAACGCGGTCAGAGTTGAATTAGTAATATTAATACCTTGACCAGTAACATTACTAATTTTAGTATTATTAATAGCGACCGTGTGATTGATATTATCATTATTACTGATTTGAATACCATTACTGCCACTGCCAATAATTCCAACCCCATTAACAGTTAAATTAGAATTGGTGCTTTGAATTCCTGATTTTTTACTTCCTGTAATCGTTCCTCCATTAATATTAACCCCTCCAGCTACATTTTGAATCAAAATTCCCTCATCCCCTGTATTGGTAATATTTACTTGAGAAAGAGTCACTGTTCCATTACTATTTGTGATAGCAATTCCTCGATTTCTTGCATTATTAATAGTAGTAGTAATCCCTGTGAAGTCAATTGAACCATTAATTTGATCAAGCCTAATACCATCAGAAGTAGAATTAAAACTCGTTAAAGTATTATTGGGGAAACGAATATTATTGATATTAGTTCCAACTAAAGCTGGGCCACCGACACCGATAATTTGGTTATTCGTAATTAACCCATTGTTGGCATTAGTTAATAACAATGCAGCACTTCCATTAATTCCTCTAATAATGTTATCACGAACCACAAAATTATTGACCCCAATAGCGCGAACTCCTGAATTAGTTCCAGTAATATCAAACCCCGATAAAACACTATTATTGCCCATAGTTATAGTGCCATTAACGGTTGGCAATATTCCAGCATTCGACAAAGGTAAAATAACATTTCCCCTGTTAGCAGTGGGAATAACTTGTTGCGGCCCCGTAGAAAGCACTTGTACACCATCAGGAACCCTAAAGCTAGGAATACCAGGGTTAGTCCCACTTTGAACATAGACAATCTCATTATTTTGAGCGATAGATATAGCCCCATCTACCGTCCCAAATGGGTTTTCAAAGGTTCCATCACCTCCCCCTTGGCCTAGATTAACGTGACGAAAAATCCAAGGTTGATTAGTGGTAGGATTAATGGCTACAATAGGCTGATCTAACAGAACTTCTACGGGAGAAACTATCGTTTGCGTGGTTTGCACTTCATCAACAACGATTTGCTCTTGACGATGAACCCATTCTCCCATTCTGGCCCAAACTTCCTCAACAGAAGTATTGCGGGGCCGAGTACCTGGAAAGTTTGCACCCAAGCGCACTATCACATTAGTCCCAAAGGTATCATCATCTTGTACGGATATGCCTAACCGTAAGGTATCAGTGGGTTTAACTTCTAATCCTAACCGCCAACCCCAAATATCTTCTGTTATTTGTTGTCCTTCGTAATAATAACCACCAACAAACCCTCGTAAATCGCCTTGATTACCGATTTGTAGAATTTTAGCCCCAAGGTCAAAATCTAAGCCAAAGAGAGCATTTTCATAAGAACGAGTGACTTGTTGTTGCTGTTGTTGCTGTAAGCGCACATCTTGGAAGACGAGAAAATTCTTTTGAAAATGAATAAAATCGGCTGTTACACTCTGAGTAATCGTATTAACAGTAGTAACATTTTCCCCAGTTTGTTGTTGTGTATTACCCAGGGGAACATAAACGTTAAAATGAGCATCCCACACATCCCCCAAGGTTTCTAAACCGAATCCAAGTTGATTAAATTGATTAAATTCTGTGTCTCGTACATCATAACCGAGATAAGCCCCATAAATACGTTGATCGGTATAGAAACGATGGCCAATGATAAAATTACCCCGCAAGTTTGATTCTTCATTGGTAGAGATAAGAAACCTTCCTTCTAAAAAAGTCAAATTTTGTTCTCCCGTTTGAATTAAAGGCAAAAAACCCTCTAATCCTGCCACAGAACTCGGATAACCTACCTCTGGCCCGCTTACAAATCGGGCCCCAATACGAGGGGTAAAATATCGAATTTCCGGTTCAGCTTCTGGTGAAGAAGATTCTTGAGGAGTTTCTGGGGTCGAGGTTTGAGATAGTTGGGCCCGTGTTGGCGTAATAGCTTTATTTGTCCATCCCGCTTCCTGTAAAGTTTTGGCGGCGGTTGGTAGAGGAGGGATACTATTTAAAGGAGTCTGGTCTCCTTCTGCTAAAACAGTTAAGGGGAAAATAGCCAATAATAACCCACTGACTAGATTTGTTGTTGTGGAAAAATAAATTAGATTTTGTATCAATCGCCCTTCACTTTCTATTAACCTCATAGTTCCTTGCTTTCCTCACACTCACACACTGTTACTTAATTAAGTTTAAAAGAGTTTATCCCTATTTTTGTCTCCCTATTAGTAATTTATGTTAAATTTCAAAATAAGTAATATTTATAAACTAAGAGAACAAAAAATTTAGCTTTTTCGATCAATTAAAAGATGAACTTCCATCTTCGATTCTAGTGGTTTATCTGTTGTTAAAATAGGTTTAATCGGAGTAATTTGTCCGGCTACAGGGGCCGCATTTTGAGGCAATGAACTAGCAGCTAAAGTGATATGTTGATCCGCCACTGCTAACCCATGAGTGGGATCATAGCCACGCCATCCCCCCCCAGGTAAATAAACATCTGCCCAAGCGTGTAAGTCTCTTTGTTCTTGATGGCGATCGCCTTCTTGATAGCCACTGACAAACCTTGTAGCCAAACCTACCACCCGACAGACTTCCATAAATAATACGGTACTATCACGGCATGATCCTTGTTGACGTTGCCAAGTAATACTCGGTTGCCAAGGATTGCCAGTTTCTCTAAATATCTGTTGACAATTTTGGTAAATCTGCTCATTTAAGCGAGATAAAAATTGAAGACAATTTCCTTCAACTTGATGTAGAATTTGTTGAGCTAATTCAATAATAATAGGATGAAAAGAACCATTATAAGGATAAAGATAGGGTTGTAATTGAATAAATAGAGATCTAGGATAATCTATCGGTAAATGAGCAGCCCAAGGTTCTAAAACATATTGAAAGGGGTTATTAATATAAGTTTCTACTTGAGCATCAATTGTTATGTTTAATGACTCCATTGGTTCATTAAACCATAATTGAGTTAAACCATTACCATCAACATCAATTACTGGAGACATTCCCATAGGTTCAGGATCAACTTTAAGAGAAAAATTTAATAATTGTTGCCAGCCATTAGAACGAGGACGTAATCTTAGAGTATGGGGTTGAAGCAATACGGGCTGATTGTAATTATAAATTGTTTTGTGATGGATTTTGTAAAGCATAATTTTTAGGTTTAAAAAATTTGATTATCAAGTCGTAGGGGCGGGTTTTTACCAGAGTTTATGACTCTTATTAATATCTTAGATAAACCAGGCCTTTGTGCATCTGAACCTGTCATAAAAATAACTCCTGATGTAACATTTAAAAATATTTAAACAAACTTACGCAACACCTCTAGATATTAAGTGTTTTTGTATGGTGAATTCATGAATTGACCTTACAGGTATTTTTGATGCGTAAATCCTATTTTAGCTATTTAATAGAGTAACAAAGATTTTGAGCAATAAACTAACAAATTAAATTTGTGACCAAGAGTTGATACAATTGATAATGAACTTTCATGACAAAAACTATTTTATGAATTTACCAACCTCCACCACTGGGGCCGATGCTGTTGATATTGCGATCGCTCAAGGAATTGATTTTGACGGAACACCCATTCCTTCTAACCGCTTAGAATTATACCGTCAAGTGATGGTCCTGGAAGGGGAACGTCAACGCAGTGGTGTTACCAATACAATGCGCTCTCGAATTGTTAGAATTGGGGCAAAACATATCTCTCAAGAAGAATTAAATCAAATGCTACTAGATGCAGATTTTGCCCCCCTCAAAGACAAAGAGATCGCTTTCTATTACAAAAAATAGGCCCTAAACTTAAGTAAAGAAAGTTTCTCCAATTTTCTCTCCCACCTCATTAACCCGAATTTGAATTTGATCCAAAAATTCGTGTAACCCAATTTTAATAACATCTTCAATGGTAGTATAACCCAATTGAGCGCATAAACTACCTAACGCTCGTTCGGGTTTATTATGCCATGTTCCTAGCGGCGTTCCCGTAATTTCATGAAGCGATCGCTGTAATTGTAGCAAACAAAAATGAATGGAACGGGGAAATTCTCGATTAAAAACGAGAAATTCTGCTACATTACTCGGTGTAATTCTTCGTTGACATTTACGGTACATTTCATAAGCACTGGCTGACTTTAGTAATGCTATCCATTGAATTTGATCTAAAGGAGTTCCTACCCATTCTAAAGAAGGTAATAAATAGAAATACTTAACATCAAGAATACGGGCGGTTTTATCAGCCCTTTCTTGCAGTCTTCCCATTTGTCCAAAATGCCACCCTTCATTATGAGTCATGGTCGCATCCATGACTCCAGCAAAGCGATGACTAGACCTTTTTACTTGAGTAAAAAAATGCGGTAAAGTCCCTTGAGGATGATCATTAGATGCTTCTGTTACCATGCGATAAAAAGCATTAACTTCTTCCCACATTTCTGAGGAGATAATCTCCCTAATTGAACGGGCATTTTCCCGCGCTCTTTGCACGCAAGAAACAATAGAATTAGGATAATTACTGTCAAAGGTCAAAAACTGAATCACATTGTCTGAAGATGCTTCTCCGTAGCGTTGGGAAAACAATTGTAAATCTCCAGTAGTTAAGATTAAAGGTTCCCATTGTTGTCCCGTTACTTGAGTTAAATCAAGCATTAAATTTAAATTAACATCGACAAAACGAGCCACATTATCTGCTCGTTCAATGTAACGGTTTAGCCAATAAATTGTATCTGCAACACGACTTAACATTTTAGGGTTTAGGGGTTAGGGGTTATTGTTTTAGTAGGGGCGGGTTTATCGAAAATATCGGTTAGAATCCAGGATTTTTGTCAAAAACCCGCCCCTACAGGAGTCAGGATGAAATTCATAATTCATAATTCATAATTCATAATTCATAATTCATAATTCATAATTCATAATTCATAATTCATAATTCATAATTCATAATTCATAATTCATAATTCATAATTCATAATTCATAATTCATAATTTAAGTACCCAGGTATCTTTACTACCTCCCCCTTGAGAAGAATTAACCACTAAAGAACCCTTCGTCAGAGCAACTCTTGTTAGTCCCCCAGGATGAACATAAATTTCATCACCTCGATGGAGAATATAGGGACGTAAATCTACGTGACGACCTTCTATTTGTCCATTAATAAGAGTGGGAACACGAGATAAATTTAGGGTCGGTTGAGCAATATAATTACGAGGATTAGATTTAATACGATTAGCAAAATCTTCTCGTTGTTCTTGGGTTGATTTAATCCCCACTAACATTCCATAACCTCCAGCTTCATTGGCTGCCTTTACTACTAATTTATCTAAATTTTCTAACACATAATCGCGCTCCTTTTCTTGCCAACATAAATAAGTAGGAACATTGGCTAAAATCGGTTCTTCTCCTAAATAATAACGAATCATCTCAGGAACATAGGCATAAATCACCTTATCATCAGCTATTCCGGTTCCTGGAGCATTAGCTAAGGCTACCTTTCCTTGAGCATACACATCCATTAAACCAGGAACCCCTAATAAAGAATCAGAACGAAAAACTTGAGGGTCTAAAAAGTCATCATCTACCCGACGATAAACTACATCAACTCGTTGTAATCCTTTCGTAGTTTTCATCTGTAAATAACCATCACAGACAACTAAATCCCGTCCTTCTACTAATTCTACACCCATTTGTAAAGCTAAAAAAGAATGTTCAAAATAAGCAGAATTATAAATGCCTGGACTCAGCACAACTACAGTCGGATTAGGAAGATAAGAAGGAGCTAAATTTAGTAAAGTTTCTAATAGATGACTCGGATAATCATCCACAGGTTTAACCGCCATTGTTTTAAAAATATCAGGAAATGTACTTTTCATCACCCGACGATTTTCTAACACATAAGAAATACCAGACGGAACCCGTAAATTATCTTCTAATACATACCATTGACCCTGATGATCTCTGACTAAATCTGTGCCTGTAATATGACACCAAATAGATTCAGGGGGTTTAATCCCCAAACAAGGTTTGAGAAATCCTTGGGCAGAATTAATTATTTCTTGAGGAATTTTACCATCTTTTATAATTAATTGCTGATCGTAAATATCAGCTAAAAATAAATTTAAAGATTTAATTCTTTGCCTGAGTCCTGTTTCTAATTTTAGCCATTCTTGAGCATCAATAATACGAGGAATAATATCAAAAGGAAAAATTCGATCTACTCCTTGATTATCATGATAAACTCTAAAGGTTACTCCCAGATTAAATAAAGCAATTTGAGCAGTATCAAGATGTTGTTGAAGCCGTTCTAAAGATAAATTTTGCATCCAGTTGATGAGTGATGCTGCATGAGGTCTAGGTTGTCCGACAGACTCATAAAGTTCATCATAAAATTGTTCGGGATTATAATTATCAAAATGCACCGTCACAGCTAATTCTCCTCTAACCTTCCTTTTTACAGCATTAACCTTTAGGGATTTTATGATTGTAGCGAATAAGACAATAGTTAAGATCAAGAAAAAGTGGAGGATTCAAAATTTTCAGCTAATTCTTGACGAGCCACTGCCATGAGCTTACTATACAATTGAGTGGAATCAGAATTAGGAACAAATTGATGAATAGACCTTTGTGTGACCAAATCGGGGGAGGAATTGTTAATATTTGTTAAGCTTAAATCTGTCTTCAATGGGTCATGATTTCCCTTAACTTTCTCCTCCAAGTCTAAGGGGTTGATGATGATTGGGGTTGTCATCTCCTGGGATGAAGGAGAAATTAAAGTTTCTCTGGTTTGTTGAGGGTTTCTAGGTTGAATCGGGGGGATATTCGTTTGAGATGGGGTCTTTTTCGGTTTTTTGGGCTGAGAATAGGTCAAGGTTTCCTCCTCAGTCTTGGAAGCATTAGAGGATAACTGATGATCTACCAATCTTTCAAAATCACGAGTAAAATGAAACGTAGGTTGTCCCCGTCGTTTCCACAGGCTGAGAATCTGTTCTACAGAAATCACTTTGTAACGCCCTTGATACAATGCTTCGATAACGGCCAAACGAATCCAGTAGAATGAATAAGAAGCAGACCAGTCCTCAATTAATTCGAGTAGGGTAACTCCTTTAAGTTCAAACCCGTAGCGAGATACAAGGGCCGCTACTTGGATTGTGGTTTTTTGATAGGACTTAGACATGGAGTTAGCTAACGTTACAGGAGCTATTTAATAAAGTATCGTAGAATTAACAAGATCATTTGCCTTGATTTTAAGGTAGTTTTTCACAAATGATTCACTTTAGCTGAAAAATTAGACACAAGTGTTCGGTATAATGGGCTATAGTTGAGGTTTGATCACTCTTGATGCTCTTAAAGTTCGTGAGTATTCTTTCTAATTAGGTTGACTATTGAAATCAATTTTGATTATTGCCCCATCGTTGATTAATAAGAAATTCTTTAGGAGTTATTCCTTGACAAAATTCATGATTTGTGTATTCAACTTGAGAGATCATTATGCAATTAGCGTCAGAGTCATTTGAGCAAACTATTCAATATTTGGAACAACACGAAGAATCTTTAAGGATCAAAAAATTAATTTTTTGTCTTTGTAAAAAATATTGGGAAAATGATCTTAATGTTTTAAATAGTTTTTCTTTGGCTGATTTAATTACGGAACTACTTCAAAATAAACCCACATCAGAACAGTTAACTTTCTCTTTATATAAACTAGTTAAAACTCTCAATCGTCCGAAAGTTTATGCGGGAGTTTCCAAAGTTATTTTAGAAAAATTAGCCCATATTTATAATCCCGAAGCTGAACCTATAGAAATATTGACATCCGTAGCGGATAATGGCAAAGAAACTCAGATATCTGATGGAGATTTTCTCTTAGAACAGGCAGTCAGAAATTTGACTAATCATCAAGAAAATGGCCGAATTAGTAAATTAATTTATGCCGTTACTCAACAATATTGGGAAAACGACTTAAATCGGATTAATAACTATGGATTAAAAAATCTACTGCTCGAAATTATCGAAAAATACTCCACTAAAGGAGATCTAGAAATTGCTTTTGGTAAAATTGTTGAAAATATCAATAAAAAAAACTTATATGTAGCGATTTGTAAAATTATTTTCACTCAACTTGAAGGTTTATACGATAACTTACAAGAAAATATTGAGTCCGAACAGCAAGTTAGTGAATCTTATCAGACTCAAATTATTAAAATCACTTCAGAGGCAAATACTCCTCAAAGATACAAAGAGCAACAACAATCTGTATCACCATTTGAAACGGCAGTGATTGATATCACATCAGAAAAAATGGTAACTGAATTAAAACAGATACAGGCGGTTCCTACTTCCTCAGCCGCGCCTCCCAAAACCTACGATATCTTTGAAATACGTCTGGAAATCATGCAATATACTAACCCATTACGGGCTAAAATATTACTATTCTCCCTTCTTTTTCACCCTTGGGATCGCAGCGGCCAAGATTGGTCAATGTTAAGAAGTTATACTTTGGACGATTTATTAGAACAATTGATTCAAAGTGGTAGACCAATCACAGAAATTGAGGCTCAACTCTATGGAGCCGCCAGATCCCTAAGTGATCCAGAAGCGCACCTACAAGCCGCTAGTACCATCATCGAAACCATTAAATCCGTGATCTCTTGACTCCAACCTTATGAAAGCAAATGAACTCATCGAGCGTTATTCTGCGGGGGAAACCCTCTTTAATGGATTAAAATTGCCAGGAATTAGTCTTGTCTCAGCAGATTTAATTGGTATAATGCTCAATGAGGCTGATCTGCGGGGAGCAAACCTATTATTTGTCTATTTTAATCGGGCTAATCTGACTCAAGCCAATTTAGTCGGGGCTAACTTGAGTGGGGCTAATTTGAGTCAAGCCGATCTTAGTGGGGCCGATTTAAGAAGTGCGCTACTACATGGTGCGCTGTTGCAGGGGGCAAATTTACGAGATACAGATATTACTTTAGCCAGTCTCTTAGATGCTAACCTTATTGGTGCCGATTTGCGAGGAGCAGACTTAAGCGGAGCTATCCTCACAGGAGCTTGTCTAAGGGGGGCGAATATGCGTCAAGAGAAGAAAAGTTATTATACTAACCTGCAAGCGGTTAATTTAGCTAGAGCCGACCTTCAAGGGGCAAATATGAAAGGGGTTGATCTCAGCCGAGCTAACCTCAACGGAGCTAATCTTAAAGAAGCTAATCTACGAGACTCGGATCTGCGTAAGGCTGATCTAACTAATGCTAATCTCACGGGAGCTTTCCTCACAGATACCAATTTAACAGGAGCTAGGCTAACGGGAGCTAATTTAACTAGTGCTAACCTAGTTAGGGCCCAGATGTCTCAAACAGAAATGTCTGGAGTTAACGCTAAAGGAGCTATTATGACTCATGTGGTGTTAAATCGAGCCAATCTAAGCCAAGCTAATTTAACCTTAACTCAGATGAATCATGCGGATTTGAGTCGGGCCAATTTATCGGGGGCTAATTTTAGTGATGCAGATTTAGTTGAAGCCTTTTTTGCTAGGGCGACTTTGATGGGGGCTAATTTAAGTAATGCTAATTTAACTAGGGCTGAGTTAATGAGTGCTAATTTGGCCGGAGTAATTTTACGGGGTGCTACTATGCCTGATGGTAAAGTACATCGGTAGTAGGTAGACAAAATTAATTACATAAAATTTGTAGGGGCGGGTTTTTTACAGAAATTATGATGCTCACTAGGCATTTTTCATCAAAATTATAGCCGCGTCTAACCCACCCTACGAATTATCAGCTTTACTTATCACCACAGCTACGGGAGAGTCGAAACTAGCCCGTACTTGACTTCCTAGAATTTATAATTCATAATTCATAATTTATAATTCATAATTCACTTGCTTTTAGGTAGTGGGGGGTGTCAAAATAAACAGTTAAGGCTAGGGGTGTCTGTTAACTCAGGCTGAGAAAGACCCTTAGAACCTGAGACTGGGTAATACCAGCGTAGGGAAGCTGTTTATCGAGGTATACGACTATGAGATCACAATGGGTTGCCAAGCGACGGGGACAAGA
This sequence comes from Aphanothece sacrum FPU1, assembly GCF_003864295.1. Classification (NCBI taxonomy): domain Bacteria; kingdom Bacillati; phylum Cyanobacteriota; class Cyanophyceae; order Chroococcales; family Aphanothecaceae; genus Aphanothece; species Aphanothece sacrum. Next base: position 539,974 of record NZ_BDQK01000001.1, read on the forward strand.
GAACGTATCCCAGATGCATTATGCACGTCAAGGGGTCATTACGGAAGAAATGTATTATGTAGCTAAGCGGGAAAACTTGCCCCCTGATTTAATTCGAGAAGAAGTTGCACGGGGACGGATGATTATTCCGGCTAATATTAATCATACTAACTTAGAACCAATGGCTATTGGTATTGCTTCTAAATGTAAAGTCAATGCTAATATTGGTGCTTCCCCTAATTCTTCCAATCTTGACGAAGAAGTGGCTAAACTCACCTTAGCGGTTAAATATGGGGCAGATACGGTCATGGATTTGTCTACCGGAGGAGGAGACCTAGACACCATCCGCACCGCTATTATCAATGCTTCTCCCGTTCCTATTGGTACGGTTCCCATTTATCAAGCTTTAGAAAGCGTTCACGGGAACATCGAAAAGCTGACCCCTGATGATTTTCTCCACATCATCGAAAAACACGCTCAACAAGGGGTAGACTACATGACTATCCATGCCGGGATTCTCATAGAACATTTGCCCCTAGTCAGAAGTCGTTTGACAGGTATTGTCTCTCGTGGAGGTGGTATTATTGCCCGTTGGATGTTGCATCATCACAAGCAAAACCCTCTGTATACCCATTTTGACGAAATCATTGAAATATTTAAGAAATATGACGTTTCTTTTAGTTTAGGGGATTCTTTGCGTCCTGGATGCACTCATGATGCGTCAGATGAGGCACAACTGGCTGAACTCAAAACCTTGGGACAGTTAACCCGTCGTGCTTGGGAACATGATGTCCAGGTGATGGTAGAGGGGCCCGGCCATGTGCCAATGGATCAAATTGAGTTTAATGTCAAAAAGCAGATGGAGGAGTGTTCTGAAGCACCTTTCTATGTGTTAGGCCCTTTGGTAACAGATATTGCCCCCGGTTATGACCATATTACCTCAGCGATCGGTGCGGCGATGGCGGGTTGGTATGGTACTGCTATGTTGTGTTATGTCACACCTAAAGAACATTTAGGACTGCCTAATGCGGAAGATGTTCGAAATGGGTTAATTGCCTATAAAATAGCGGCTCATGCGGCAGATATTGCCCGTCATCGGCCAGGGGCCCGCGATCGCGATGATGAACTGTCTCAGGCTCGTTATAATTTTGATTGGAACCGTCAATTTGAGTTATCTTTAGATCCAGAACGGGCTAAAGAATATCATGATGAAACTTTGCCGGCAGATATCTACAAAACGGCGGAATTTTGTTCCATGTGCGGGCCAAAATTCTGTCCTATGCAAACAAAAGTTGATGCGGATGCGTTGACAGAATTAGAGCAATTCTTAGCTGAAAAAGACAGGGAAAAAGTCGCTCAATAACTTAGTAGGGTGGGCAATGCCCACCTTGTTGGCTCTCCCGTACCTGTGGTGATAAGTAAAGCCTATGATTCGTAGGGTGCGTTAGACGCGGCTATGATTTTGATGAAAAATGCCTAACTTTTAAGGCGCGTCGTAACCCATAAATAGACAGATATTTCTTCAAGCCATTGACTTCGCTTCTTATCAATTACTCCTAAGTATCAGAACCAATCTTTTTGGAAGCTTCCCCCCAAGCTTGCTCACCTCCTTTAAGAAGATAAGGAATAGAGGGAGCTAGAAACGAAGTAACTGTTTTTGAAAGTGCAACTACATCTAGCATTAATTTATCTTTTGAACGGTTGTCTTAATAAAATTTCCCATACTATAACCTTTTGAGAGGTAAATGTCAAGTCTATTCTAGATTTTTTGTTGTTAATCCGTAGTCAATATCTAATAATTGTTCTAGACTATAGGGACAATCTTCAGGAAAATTGACTTTTAAACAGGTTTTACGTTTTACATAGCTTAAAGCATCTTGATAAATTGATTGTAATTCCTGTGCTAAATGATTACGAAGAGTTTTTGTTAATCTTCTTCGTAACTGAGTCCGGAAACCTGTTATTTCAGCTTCCCAGTGATAGAGATTTCGTTCTCGTTCTGTCGTCCAATATTCCAGTAATAATAAATGACGTATCACTTGTTCTAATAAACTTTCTACTCCATTTCTTTTTTCACTTCCCAAGTCTTCTAACTCCTCTATTAAATTTTCTAGGTCTAAATTCTCAAATTGACGATTTTTTAATAATTCAATAGTTTCTTCTAACCATTGACTGTCATCAATTTCATATAATGTCTTTAAATTCGTAATAACAGACATAATTTTTGGCAATAAAATCAACTAAATCTATTATATAACAATTCCCAATGACAATATACGTTTAATTTGATACAATTAGTAATAAGTAAAGCTTATAATTCGTAGGGTGGGTTAGACGCGGCTATGATTTTGATGAAAAATGCCTAACTTTTTAGGCGCGTCGTAACCCACCATATTAACTATTGTAACTGATTATATATTTTATACCAAGATGTTATGAATTATAAATTATAAATTATAAATTGGGATTTTATAGACCCAATATCGTAAACAATCAAAGTCATTAAAGTTGCATCAGTCCTAAAATTAGGCTCTCCCGTACCTGTGGTGATAAGTAAAGCTTATAATTCGTAGGGTGGGTTAGACGCGGCTATGATTTTGATGAAAAATGCCTAACTTTTAAGGCGCGTCGTAACCCACCATATTAACTATTGTAACTGATTATATATTTTATACCAAGATGTCGGGAGAGCCGTATTCTTAAGAGTACAAAAACAAAAACGGTTTTAATATTCTTAAACCCTACTCCCCTCTCATCGCTAATTTCATTTCTCTAACTGCCCTTTCCATCCCCACTAAAACCGCCCGACTAATAATAGTATGACCTATATTTAATTCTTCCATCCCAGGTAAACAAGCTACCGGATACACATTCCCATAGGTTAACCCATGACCCGCATTCACCCGTAACCCTAACCCTAATGCTTGTTCACACCCTAATTTTAACGATTCTAACTCTTGCTGACGTTTTAACTCATTGGGTGCATCCGCATACTTACCCGTGTGTAACTCAATAAATTTTGCTCCAATTTTGGCCGCCCCCTGAATTTGCGCTTCATCCGCATCAATAAACAAACTAACCGGAATATCAGCCCCTTGTAAGCGATTTACTATGTCTTGCAGACGCACTAAACTACTAACTAAGTCTAAACCCCCCTCTGTGGTCACTTCTTCCCGTTTTTCTGGCACTAATGTAACATAATCAGGTTTAATATTAAGTGCGATCGCCACCATCTCCTCAGTAGCTGCCATTTCTAAATTAAGATGAGTGCGGACAGTTTCCCTAAGTAAGCGCACGTCTCTATCTTGAATATGACGGCGATCTTCCCTTAAATGAGCCGTAATGCCATTAGCACCACCTAATTCCGCTAAAACAGCCGCCGTAATGGGGTCAGGTTCTACTGTGCGTCGCGCTTGGCGAATGGTGGCAACATGGTCAATATTAACGCCTAGAGTTAGCAACTTCAAGATCTCCTTTAATAAAAAGTAATGAGTACGCAAAATCAGTTAAACAACATATTGTAGGGGCGGGTTTTTTACATAAATCAATGATTCTCACCAAAAAACTAGATAAACCCGCCCTGGGTTTTTGACAAAATTCTATGATTCTTACCAAAAAATTCCATAAACCCGCCCCTACTAGATCACTTTTACAATCAGTCTTACTTAATGCCATAGTTTATCATAAATTGATGACGATTTACTGACCTCCTTATTAGCCTTTAAAGCTTTATATAATAGGGCTTTTCACCAATTTGTCCCCTGACTCATTCTTAACTTTTCCCTAATTTTTAGAAATTTTATCAAGAATAATTAGCAATAGTGCTACAATGTGTCAGGCAAATATCAATAAAGATAATCAACCTAGTTTTAAGGAGTTCAACCTGACAAACCGTGAAAAATCTGTCTAGACGAGTCTTTCTCAGTGTCAGTGGCGCAACCGCCGCCGTTACCCTGAGCCAACTAATGACCAGTTGTGGCAATAAGAGTCAGCCAAATGCTACCCCTTCCCCTTCTGTTGGACAGGAACTTAACCTTTATTCCTCGCGCCATTACAACACTGATACGGCACTCTATGAGGGTTTTACCAAAGAAACAGGGATCAAGGTTAATCTGGTGGAAGGAAGTGCCGATGAGTTGATCGAACGTATCCAAAGTGAAGGAAATAACACTCAAGCTGATATTTTAATCACTGTTGATGTGGCCCGTCTCTGGAGGGCGCAAGAAGCCGGCATTTTTACCCCTGTTTCTTCTCCTATTTTAACCCAAAGAATTCCCCCTGCTTTACGCAACCCTGAAGGTTATTGGTTTGGCTTTACTAAACGGGCGCGAGTTATTGTCTATAACAAAGAAAAAGTTAAACCGGAACAGCTTTCTACTTATGAAAATTTAGCTGATCCCCAATGGAAAGGTAAAATTACTATGCGTTCTTCTGGTAATACTTATAATCAATCTTTAGTTGCTTCTTTAATTGAAGCTCATGGAGAAGCAAAAACGGAAGAATGGTGTCGCGGTTTAGTTGCTAATTTTGCTCGTCCTCCCCAAAGTAATGATATGGGACAAGTTGAAGCAGTGGCCTCTGGTATTGCTGATGTAACCTTAGCTAATACCTACTATATAGTCCGTTTTGCTAAATCTAATGAACCTGCCAAAAAAGAAGTTTTTCAAAAAATAGGCGTATTTTTTCCTAATCAGCAAGATCGAGGTACTCACGTTAATATTAGTGGAGCAGGAGTAGTTAAAAATGCTCCTAATCAGAAAAATGCTATCAAATTTATTGAATATTTAACCAGTAATTCAGCCCAGGAATTCTTTGCTCAAACTAATGATGAATATCCCGTAGTTAAAGATGTTGCTCTCGATCCAATTTTGGCAAAGTTTGGCACATTTAAAGCTGATGAAACTAATATTGCTAGTTTTGGTCCGAATTTAGCTGCAGCCGTCAAAATTATGGATAGGGCTGGTTGGAAGTAAAGCCTCAATTTGTTGAGTAATTTAACTTACTTTTGCTTCTAAAAAGTCATGATGACTTTTGTTGGTTTTACTATTGAAAAAAATAAATAATAAATTATTAAGAAAATCAATAAAGACTTGACAAACTTACAGAAAAACTTACAATAAATTTAGATTAATTATCAACATACTTACCATTTTAATTGGCTAAACAAGGAGTTTTCATGGACAAAATTTCACGAAGGATATTTTTAGGAAGTACTGCTGCTGCCGCAACAGTAGCATTAAGCCCATTTATTCATATTAAAGAAAGTTCTGCTCAAACTAAAGAATTAAACTTGTATTCTTCCCGACATTACAATACAGATAGTCGCCTATATAAAGACTTTACTAAACAGACAGGAATTAAAGTTAATTTAATTGAAGGAGAAGCAGATCCACTCATTGAAAGAATTAAAAGTGAAGGTCGTAACAGTCCGGCAGATATTTTAATAACAGTCGATGCAGGAAGATTATGGCGCGCCGATCAAGCAGGAATTTTTGCCCCAGTTAACTCTAAAATTTTGCAACAAAAAATCCCCTCATCCCTAAGACATCCTAAAGGTCATTGGTTTGGATTTAGTAAGCGTGTACGAGTCATTATGTACAACAAAGGCAAAGTTAACCCTTCACAATTATCCACTTATGAAGACTTAGCCAATCCCAAATGGAAAGGAAAAATTGTGACCCGATCTTCAGGAAATATTTACAGTCAGTCTCTCACCGCTTGGATGATCGCGGTCAATGGACAAGCTGCCACCGAAAAATGGTGTCGAGGTTTAGTGGCTAATTTTGCCCGTCCCCCTCAAGGTAACGATACCGCCCAAATTGAAGCCGTTGCCTCCGGTTTAGCCGATTTAGCCATAGTTAACACCTATTATCTCGCTGGTTTAGCCGAAAGCAAAGATCCAGCTAAACGGGCGATCGCACAAAAAATTGGCGTATTTTTCCCCAATCAGAAAAAAGGAGGGGCCCACATAAATATTAGTGGCGGTGGATTAATTAAAACAGCCCCCAATCGCAACGCAGCCGTTAAATTCCTGGAATATCTCGTCAGTCCGCAAGCACAAACCTTTTTTGCTCAAGGTAATAACGAATATCCCGTCGTTTCAGGAATTGCCCTCGATCCAGTTTTGGCTAAATTTGGCAATTTTAAAGCGGATATTACCAGAGTTGACGATTTTGGTCCCAATTTAAGTAAAGCCGTACAGGTGATGGATCGGGCTGGTTGGAAATAATATAATGATAATCATTATCAAAGTATGTGAGGAGTTATTTGTATTATGTTTGATCTCATATCTCGTTCAAGGAGTGCGAAAGCATCCCTGTTGTCGGTTTCCCTAAGTCTGTTGAGTACGATCATGTTATCTGGCCAAACCGTAGAAGCATTACCCTTACCTGACCCAGATTTTAAGCTTAAACAGTCCCGTGATGGCTTTTTAAACCCTGGAGGTCGTCAGAGTTCGTCTATGTCTCAAATGACCAATGTTTCGGACTTACAAACGGATTTCAAGCTTAAACAGTCCCGTGATGGCTTTTTGAACCCTGGGAGTCGTCAAAATTCGTCTATGTCTCAAATTACCAATGTTTCAGAGTTACAGGACATTGCCCCTACAGCTTGGGCCTATGAAGCTTTACGGGGGTTAGTCGAACGATATGGTTGTATTGTCGGTTATCCTGACCGCACCTTTAGAGGCGATCGCGCCTTAAGTCGTCATGAATTTGCAGCCGGACTCAATGCTTGTCTCAATACTATAGAACGACTGATACAGGAAAATGTTGCCGTGTTACGGGAAGACATAGAAAAGCTAAAGCGGTTAGCCAAAGAATTTGAGGGAGAACTGATAGCTTTAGGGGCAAGAGTCGGTAATTTAGAGCAAAGAGTCGCTTTTATCGAAGAACACCAGTTTGCAACTACTACCAAACTCACCGGAGAGATGGTTGTAGGGTTAACGGGTGTGGCCGATGGAGACATGAACGGTGGGGAAGATGTACCCAGAACCACTAATTTAGGGTATCGGGCCCGACTAGAATTGAATACCAGCTTTGACGGGAGTGATTTGTTGTATACCCGACTAGCAACAGGCACAGTTCCCACTTATTCGACTATAACTGGAACTTTTCAGGGGGATTTAGGCTTTTCTCAACCGGATGATAGCAACTTAGCCGTAGAAGTTTTGTATTATGAATTCGACCTAGCGGAGAATGTGCGAGTTTGGGTTGAACCGTTTGGGGGAGCCTTTGACGATTATACCAATACAGTAAACTATTTAGATGGAGATGGAGCAGGTGGTGCTTTATCTGCTTTTGGTACTCGTAACCCCATTTATTATATTGCTGAAGGTCAAGGAATTGGGTTTCAGGGAACAGTATTTGAGGTGTTTGAATGGAGTGCTGGATATTTAGCTAATAATGGAAATAATCCCGATTTAGGTGATGGTTTATTTAATGGGGCTTTTGCTGCCCTTGGACAAATTGGATATAAACCAAGTGATGATTTTATGGTGGCTTTTACCTACCTTCATGGATATAATACAGTCGATACAGGAACGGGAAGTCGTCGCTCTAATTTCCAAGCATTTATTGAGGAAGAATTTGAGCAAAAAATTAATACCATTAATGACTCTTATGGGATGGAATTTTCTTGGCGTATTGCTCCTAAATTTGTCTTTGGTGGTTGGGTAGCGGTGACAAAAGCAAAGACTCAAAATGTGATTCTGTCACCTAATAATTTATTAGATCAAGAGTTAGCAGCAAACGACGCTGCAGATAAGGCGGCAACCCAAGGGGCAGCCCAAGCTGTATTTCAAGCAGCAAACCAAGCTGCTGCCCAAGCCGCAGATGAAGCAGCAGCAGCCCAAGCACAAGCAGATGAAGCAGCAGCAGCCCAAGCAGATGAAGAATTCGCCGAAGCGGCCGCTGTAGCCCAAGCAGCCGCTCAAGAGGCGGCCCAAGCTGCTGCTGAGGCTGCTGCCCAAGCCGCAGATGAAGCTAACGCTGCTGCTGACGCTGCTGCCGAAGCGGCAAATGAAGCTGACGCTGCCGCCCAAGCCGTAGCTGAACAAAATGCTCAAATAGCAGGACTGGAAAGGAAGAATTTAGATATTTGGAATTGGGGGCTTACTTTCGCTTTTCCTGATGCTTTTTCGGAAGGAGATACAGCAGCAATTATTATTGGGATGCAGCCTTGGGTTTCTCAATCTAACATTGTTTTACCCGATGGAGCAAGAAATAATGATCGAGATAGTTCTTATCATATTGAGGCATTTTATGAATATAAAGTCAACGACAATATGAAATTAACTCCTGGCATTATTATTATTACATCTCCTGATTATGATGATGATAATAATACCCTAGTTATTGGAACCGTTCGGGCCACTTTCACCTTTTAATTGTAGGGTGGGCAATGCCCACTTTACCCTAACACAAATGGAGCAGTTAATTATGGAAGAAATTCTTAGTACCTATCTTACCGAACTTCCCATTGGATTTAAAGGTTATATCGTCGGTTACGATAAAATTTTTGGCGGTTATCAAGGGAAATTATTGTCTATGGGGTTAAGTCCAGGAACAGAATTTATTTTAGTATGTCAAGCATCTAATAATTGGCCCTTAATCATTGAAGTTGATGGCAATTTATTGAAATTGTACAAACCAGAAGCAGATGCGCTTTGTATTGAATAAAATTATCTTGAATCTCTTACTTCTATTATGAATTATGTCACATTTATCCACTAATTTATCTTTTAACTATTTGAGTCGTCGTCAGTTAATTCAATGGGGATTAACTGGTTTAGGAATTGCTACAGGTGGTGTATTGATTCGTAATCTCACCTCTGATTCTTTAGCTTCTGTGAGAATTCCTAAAATAGAACCCGACGTGACCCCATTATTAAATAATCCCTTTAATCCTATGAAGATTTTAAGGGAGTTTGATTATGGGACACTTAAACAAGAAAATGGAGTCAAAATTCGAGAATTTAATGTCACAGCTAATAGTAGTTTATTACAATTAAATAGTGGGGTTTCTTTTGTTAGTTGGAATCTCAATAATCGAGTTCCTGGGCCAACATTTAGAGTAAAAGAAGGGGAACGAGTGAGAATTATTTTTCATAATGAAGATGGTCACTCTCATTCATTACATTTTCATGGAATTCATCCAGCAGAAATGGACGGAATTAAACCTATTCGTCATGGGAAAAAAATGGTTTATGAATTTACCGCAGAACCTTATGGAGTCCATCTTTATCACTGTCATATTGCCCCTGTAACTCGTCATATTAGTAAAGGTTTATATGGAATGTTTATTGTTGACCCTCCTCAACCTCGTCCCCCTGCCGATGAAATGGTAATGGTGATGGCAGGTTATGATATTAATAATAATCAACATAATGAATTATATGCTTTTAATGGACTTCCTAATTATTATCGTGATCATCCCATATCTATCTATCAAAATCAGCTAATTAGACTGTATATATTGAATATGATTGAATTTGATCCTGTGTCAACCTTTCATATTCATGGTAATATGTTTAATGTTTATAGAACGGGCAGAGATACAACTCCTCATGAAGAAACAGACGTGATTACAATGGGGACTGGCGAACGTCATATTTTAGAGTTTTCTTATCCCTATCCAGGGAAATATATGTTTCATCCCCATCAAGATACTCTAGCAGAATTAGGCTGTATGGGTATGTTTAAGGTTATCCCTAGTTAAGTTATTTATCTATTTTTTGGAGTTAAAATTATGTTCAAATTTCGCCCCTTATCTTCCCTGTTATTAATACCTTTTTTATTAACAGTAACAAGTTGTAGTAAACCAACAGAACAAAAAGAGGTCACTCAACATTCTCATCAATTTTCTAAAGTGGTTACAGAAGAAAATAAAGATACAGAATATCTGACCAGTTTAGGGTTAATGAAAGGACATTTAATGGTTGCTCAAGAATTAATTGCGGAAGGTAAACCAAAAGAAGCAGAACCCCATATTGGTCATCCCGTAGAAGAAATTTATGGGGACATTGAAGATGAGTTAGTGGCCAGAAAAGTACCTGAATTTAAAACAACATTAAATCAATTTAATGATTTAGTAAAAACCAATCCAAAATCTGCTAAAATTAAGGAACAATATAATAGTTCAATCGCAGCAGTTGATAAAGCAATTCTCGCAGTTCCTGAAGATAAACGTCAATCTCCTGAGTTTATTTTATCTGTCATAAACAGATTATTAAATACGGCTAAGGGAGAATATAAAGCCGCGATCGCTAATAATAAAATTGTCGAAGTGATTGAATATCAAGACTCACGAGGTTTCATTCTTTATACATATGAACTCTATCAATCAATTGCTGAAACTATGAAGCAAAAACATCCAGAAAAACATGAGAAAATTGTTACTAATTTAGAAGAATTAAAGAAAGCTTGGCCATCAGTTGATCCTCCCAAAACTTTAGTTCTGACTACCCAACAAGTATCGGAATTGATTGCTAAACTTCACGAAAATACTCACTTATAAGAAATTTTAATAGAACTTTTCTACTGTGAATTATAGATAGTAGGATGCGTTCCCAACGCATCTACATTTAGCATCAATTGTTGGTTGGGTTTCGTTCCTCAACCCAACCAAACAGGAGTTTAGAGACCCAATCCCTACTTGATTCTCGGCTCTCCCGACATCTTGGTATAAAATGTATAATCAGCTATAATACTTAAGATAAAATTACCTTTAATGTGTTTAAAGTTTCATCACTACAGCCAGTAATATTCGCTCCTATAAGAAATTTTAATAGAACTTTTCTATTGTGGATTATAGATAGTAAGATGCGTTGGAAACGCATCCTACTACATTTAGAATCAATTGCCCGATCTTGATCGTGGGCAATGACTTCAATCTTGCGATTGCCAACTTGGTTAAAAATATAGTATACATCATGTTAAGCCTGAAGTTTTCTGGTATTAATAAATTAATTTAACTGTTAAGAATTATGAAAATAAAATTACCTTTAATGTGTTTAAAGTTTCATCACTACACCCTGTAATATTCGCTCCTAATTGTTGAATATATACTAAATAATTAATTGCTTCTTGTGTAATAATTTCTCCTGGCATTAAAACAGGAATTCCCGGAGGATAAGGACAAATTAATTCACCACTAATACGCCCAATACTATCCTCAATACTTATCATTTCTGTCAAAGCAAAAAAAGCATCACGGGGAGATAGAGAAAGAGGTGGATGGCTGATGGGGTGAGGGTATGAGTAGGTAATAGGGTGAGGAGGTGATGGGGTGATATTGGCTAAAGTTTGAAAGGCTTTTATTAATTGGTTAATATCCTTTTGTGTATTACCAATAGAAACAATAAAAGCTAAATGAGATAACATCGGTAACTCTGCCGTTACCCCTAATTTTTGATGTAAAATTTCATCAACTTCAAACCCACTTAAACCTAAAGCAGTCACATTAACCGTTAATCTTGTGGGGTCTAAATAGTGAAAACCTAGTCCAAGTTTGTCTATATTTAAAACGGATAAGCCCTTAATTTGACTAATTTCATCTCTTGCTTTTTGGGCTAACTTGATGGTATTGTCTAATAATTCCTCTCCTTGTAAAGCCATTTGTTGTCTAGCCCCATCCAAAGATGCTAATAATAAATAACTAGGACTGGTAGACTGAACCAACTGTAATGCCTGACTAATACGTTGAGGATTGACGCGGCTTCCTTTGATGTGTAACATAGAAGCTTGAGTCATGGCCCCTAAAACCTTGTGAGTAGATTGTACAGCCAGATCAGCCCCCATAGACAAAGCACAAGGTGGCAAACTAGGATGAAAAGCAAAATGGGCCCCATGAGCTTCATCCACCAATAAAGGAATATCATGACGATGGGTAATTTCTGCGATCGCCTTGATATCCCCACAAATGCCGTGATAAGTAGGATAAACCATTAAAACGGCTTTAACATCAGAATTTTGATTTAACGCATCTTCTAGAGCCTCTGGAGTAAAGCTGTAAGGAAGATCCCAAAGGGGGTCATATTCAGATTTAATAAATACAGGAACCGCCCCAGAAAGGATTAATCCGGCAATGAAAGATTGATGAGTATTACGGGGTACAATAATCTTGTCACCCGTGCCACAAGTTGCCAAAATTGCGGCAATTATTCCACAAGTTGAACCATTAACCAAAAACCAAGTCTGATCAGCCCCAAACGCCGCTGCTGCAAGAGTTTGAGCCTGTTTAATGGTTCCAGAGGGAGCGAATAAATTATCCAACTCTGGTAACTCTGGCAAATCGGAACGAAAGACAGTTGCACCTAACAAAGTAGCCAAAGGTTGAGGGATTCCTTGTCCCCCCTTATGGCCAGGGGCATAAAAAGCTGCCCTTGACTGTTGACTCAAGGTTCTTAAGGTCTCAATCAGAGGTGTAATAGATTGAGAGTGCCAAACAGAGTCTTGCGATAATTTCATTGACGTTTAAGAATCCCTAATTTTTGCTCAAGATACTTTTTAATATTAATAGCATCACCCTATCTATGATGATTCATTCTCTCCAACCTAAACTTCTTCTTGTTGATGATGATCCCGCTATTTGTCAGCTCATCTCCCGTTTTTTTAGTTACAATAACTATCAAATTGAATCGGCAGGTGATGCGAGAATAGCCCGTCAACTCTTTCAAAAGGTTAACCCAGATTTAGTTATATTAGACGTTAATTTACCGGATGAAAGTGGCTTTAATCTGTGTAAAGAAATGAGACAAACGGGAACATTGGTGTTAATGCTAACCTGTATGACAGACACCAATTATATTTTAGAAGGATTTGAGCAAGGGGCCGATGATTATTTAACAAAACCCTTTAATTTACAAATTCTCAAAGCAAAAATTGCCGCCTTACTCAAACGCCATCCGACTAATTCTTCTTCTGTTAGTGCGTCTCAAACTCGTCTTATCTTTGACTCTCTGATAATAAACCCCGAACGGTGTGAAGTAACCCTTAATAACCAAATTGTTCCCTTAACGAGCTTAGAATTTGAGTTATTATATTTTTTAGCAACCCATCCTAATCGAGTTTGGGAAAGAACCGATCTCATTGGGGCTGTATGGGGAGATAATCAAGATATCGGGGTTGATCGCAAAGTAGATGTTCATATAGGTCAAATTCGCAAAAAAATTGATGATCCTGAAGGAAAAATCATTAAAACCGTTCGGGGTCGGGGCTATATGTTTGAACTTTCTGACAACAATCTTACTTAGGTTTTATCCTCAACCTTAAAGTTTACCTTATAATCAATGAGAAGCCATTTTTACCCTATTATCTAAACTTATCATGACATTGCTGACGACTGGTAAAGGATTCATCCGGTCCCTAGAAAAATCAGGGGCATTAGGGATATATTCTCCCCTAGAAGGAGGTTCAGAAGGACGCTACCAAAGACGATTACGAACCAATGGTTATAATAGCCTGTCCATCACCGCTAGAGGACTAGGTGATGTGAGTGCTTATCTGATGGGCATTCATGGAGTTCGTCCGGCCCATCTAGGAAAGAAAAACATTGGACAAGAAGGGTCTGTTGGCCCGATTTATTTTATTCCTCCTATCGCTGCTTATCAGCTAGAAAACTTATCCCCTAAGTCTAAAGGCTTAGTTTTGTGGATTATTGAAGGGTTTATTCTCTCGAAAACTGAATTAGAATATTTGGCTAATTTACCGACCCAAGAACCTCGTCTTAAGGTGGTGGTAGAATTAGGGGGAGAACGGTATTTTCGTTGGCAACCACTACAAGAAGCCATGAAAGCGGCTTAAGTGATTTAAATAACGAGACGATAACTTCAACGGCGATCGCTATAGCAATCGCCATTTTAGTGCATATTTCCTTGTACAAACTTTTCTAGGTTAATGATAAACCGCGTCTAACCCACCTTACGAATTATAAGCTTTACTTATCACCACAGGTACGGGAAAGCCATGAAGTTTCGTATCTCCATGCCTAAACCGTAGCGCGTAACCTAACACTTGTCAAGCAATCCATAACTAAGAACTCAGGAATTAAGCCCAAGTTGTTTGACAATATTGCTGATAAACTAATTCATAAACTACTTGGGTTTGTTGTGCCAATTTCGCCCAACTAAAACGAATCTCTAAATCTTCATAAGCATTGTCTGTTAATTGTTTAGCATAATCAGGATTTTTCAGGACTTCTAAAATTCCCCAAGCTAAAGAATCAGGATTATTAGCATAAGTAACTATTCCTGTTTTATTATGTTGAACTACTTCAGGAAATCCCCCTGTATTAGAGACTACTACGGGAACTCTAGCGGCAAAACTTTCTAAAGCAACAATGCCAAAAGGTTCGTATAAACTAGGGAATACCGCACAATCAGCTACTGTTTGAAATTTATCTAAATCTTCGTCTGACATAAACCCAGTAAATAGACATTTATTAAAGATTCCTAATTGCCAAGCTTGAGTTTCTAAATGATGGGTATTGCCGCCCCCAATAATAACCAATTTAGCATAACCTTGCATTTCCCAAAATACTTTAGTAACAGCCTTTAGTAATACAGAAACTCCTTTTTCATGGGACATTCTCCCCACATAATAGATAATTTTTTCCTCATCTTTAGCAAAACGACGGCGAAAATTTTCATAATCAAAATTAGGATTTCGTTGTTTTTTTTCCGATCTAATACCATTATAAACTACATCCATTTTATCCCAAGGAGTATTAAACGCCCGTTGCAATTCATAACGCATATAATTAGTGCAAACAATGACCCGCCAAGCATTATAAATTAGAACTGCTTCTTTACTGGCAATATAGCCTTGAGTTTCTGTATGTATGCCATTATAACGTCCATATTCTGTAGCGTGGATCGTTGCAACTAAAGGTAGTTTAAAATGATGTTTGAGCGCGATCGCCGCATCTCCTACTAACCAATCATGAGCATGAATTAGGTCAAAAGAGCCTTCATTTTCAATGAGTTTACCTCCATGATAGCCCATGCTATTATTCATGTTAGCCACCCAGTGAAAAAAGTTGTCGGCACCAGTAACAGGAACTCGATGAATATGTACCCCATCGACTAACTCGTAAGCAGGAGCTTCGCCAAATTCTACGGTCATTAAATGGATTTCCTGTCCTAATTTGACCAATTCTGGATATAATTCTGCTACATGACGGGCAATCCCTCCAACAATTCTAGGAGGAAATTCCCAACTTAACACCAAAATTTTCATTAATCCCCTATCCTCAGCAAATCCATCTTTATACATCCATTACACTCGCTCTTAAACGCGATCGCATTATAACGGCGAGAGAACGTCAATTAGTTAATATTACTTTACCTCAAGATATTACCAATTGATAATTGATCTAGTTTCAAGGGAAAGGTAATTATCCATTATCCATTATTGAAATTTTTTGGGGGAAATTCCACTATAATTTGACTAACACCCCCCGTTCTTTTTGAATAGGTAATATATCTAGAATATCGGTTTGAGCGCAATATTTTAAATCCTCATCACAGTTTAACCGTAAAAGTCGCTGACCATGACTACAAAGATGAAACATTCCTAACAAATTATTTTGCCATTGAGTATATAAGGCCATGGCCGCAATAACTTCATCATTACCAATAGTAACACTTTCACCTAAAACTTTGGCGATTGCTCCCGCACAAACCGTATCTTCTAAGGAATAACCCCCTTCCCATCCTGAACCCACTAACCAAACGGTTTCGGGTTGGGTGTTCAGTAAATAATTAACGGCCGCTTGTCGGTTAATAAGTGCTGCAGTGATCACTGATGACGCTTTTTCGACTGTTTGTAGGGCCCTAGTTCCATTTGTTGTGGTGAGGAATAGTCGTTTATCCTGCATTAATTCTGAGGTACAATCGAGGGGAGAATTGCCCAGATCACAGCCTTCGACTTTGGCCCCTCCTCTTTCTCCGGCCCTGAGTCGTTTTTCCGGTAGCCAGCGATCGCTAACTGTCATCAATTCTTCTAAATTTCTAAACACTTGTACTGCTTCTGCTCCCGTATTTAAGGCAGTAGCAATAGTGGTAGTGGCCCGTAGGACATCAATGACAACCGCACAATCAGGTAAACTATCGGTTGGGGTTAATTCGGGGGTATGGTAGATGAAGAGCTTCACGTCTTTACTCAGTTATCATTGACAATTATAGGGACGCATTCTATCTTAAATGGTCTATGACACTCTGGGAAAGTTTTTTCTGGTAGGGGTCAACGGCCGTCATTGGTGTCAACTTAGGCCCAAAAAGCTGATTAGATAAAACCTGTAGTAGGATGGGTTAGCGCAGCGTAACTCATCACCAGCAGATGTTAATGAAGTGGCCAAGTCGCCAAGTTCCGGGGAGCGCGAGTGCATCGGAACTTGTTTTTGTAACAAGGATACCATATCTTCAATTTTATAACCAATTTTGAATTTCTTTCGCTAACCAGAGGGCCTCCTCTTTATTTAATTGATTTCCTAAATAATAAATCCTATTTCTCGTATTAATACTAACTTGATATTGCTCAAAAAACTCATGAATAAAAACGCCCACTATATTATGATAATTTTCTTTGCTTTTATTTGTTTCAATTGTTAATATTTTTTCGCCAATATTTAAAGTATTTTCAGTTAAAAATAAATGAGTTTTACTACTTAAAGTACTAATAATAATTATTAGACTTAATGCTAAAAATAAAAAACAACTAATTCCTCCCATTATTTCTAAAGAAGCGACAATAAAAGACGATGTTTTTAACATAATTCCAGTTAAGGTAAGCAGAAAAGGAACTAAAAGTAAAGCATAAATAATAATAAATAACACTAAATAATTATTATGGTTTAAATCTGAACTGAACCCAGTTTTATTTCTCAACCACTGTTTAATAAGTTTAAAGGGTGGAGAAGGAACAAATATTTCCATACCGGACTCAGACTTATTCCATTTAATTTTAGTTGATTGGGGCAAACTTAAAGCATCAGTAATAGACTCTTTTTCTGGGATAACCTTTAGTCTATATAATTCTTGTAATGCTTGTTTAGCTGTTTGATAACGATTTTCTAGGTTAATGTCTATTAATTGTTTGAGCCATTGTTTAAAATATCCTTTGATGTTAACTTGATCATCAAACCGAATTTGCCAATCTTGTGTCTGTAAATCTGAAGGAGAAATTCCAGTTACTAAATGAATTAAAGTTGCTCCTAACGCATATAAGTCAGAAGCAGGAACCGCTTTCCCTAAAAATTGTTCTAAGGGAGTATAACCACTGGTTCCCACTACAGTAACGGTAATATTACTTACAGAATTTTCTACTTTAACTGAGCCAAAATCAATTAAATAAATTTGTCCGTCTTCTCCTAAAATTAAATTACTTGGTTTAATATCTCGATGTAAAACAGGAGGATTAAGTCCATGTAAATAAATTAAAATAGAAAGAATTTCATTGGCAATATATTGTATTTTTTGTTCAGATAAGCTTTCTTTTTTGTCTAAAATATCTTGTAAAGAAACTCCCGGTATATAGTCTTCTACTAAGGCAAACCAAGCAATACCATCTCCCTTTTGTTCATCAATTTCAAAATAATTCTGATAACGAGGAATACGAGGATGATTGAGAGATTGTAACACTTGGGCTTCTCGTTCAAAAAGTTTAAATTGCTCCCATTGTAATTGAGGACTAAAAGCTAATAATTTAACGGTGACTTTGTGATAATATTTAGAGCTAAAAATGTTAGGAATATTCTGTAATAACCATAACCAATTTTTCCTGTCATTATAAGACGGTTGAATAGGTGATTGTAAATCATAAGCTAACCAAGTTTGATGACCGATAGCGGTATTTCCTAACGGTTGTTGTAGTTGGTAACGCTTTAATAAAAGATCTCCGACATTAAACATAATTTTTTATGGGATTAAATATTAAGTACCGAAGCAAAATTAATTGCACAGTCGGGGCGGGTTTTGATAGAGTCGTAATGGTTGAGTAACAACGGTAAGCTGTTGTGCATTTAAACTGCTTATTGGTTAAATGCAAGAAAAAAGCTACAATCCTCTTCCATGAAAGCCTTTTGCTTTTTGCCTTTTGCCTTGCTAAAACGCATTGTAAATGCGTTTTAGCTTAGTAGGGGCGGGTTTATTTAACTTTTTTGTGAGAATCATTAATTTATGTGAAAAACCCGCCCCTACACAGAAAAATTAGGAGAAAGTGGGATCTTCCTGAAATATAAGTTAAATTAGAACGGGAACATTGTTTGAGGTTAATGAAAAATTAACTTCCCAGAAACTGAACGTATTTTGTTAATTCTATAAAGATATGTTAAGCCGTTTACAAAATCTAGTCAATGGTTTATTGGTTGGGGGATCTCAAGGAGTCGGGTTAGAAGTCACACCCGAACGAATTAATTTAGCCCAACTGACCAAAAAAGGCCAAAACTATAAATTATCCAAATTCTGCACCGCAGAAGTCCCTGAAGGCATTTTTGTCGAAGGAAAAATTGTGGACTCTCCAGGACTGGCCGAACTAATTCAGGAGATTTTTACAGATCATAAAATTAAGACGAAACGGATAGCAACTGCGGTTCCCATGCGAGAAGCTATTATCCGAGTCATTCCCATTCCGGCCGAGTTAGACGACCAAGAATTGCGAGAAATGGTGTTAAATCATGAAGCCGCGTTATATTTACCTTATCCGCGAGAAGAGGTAGATCTCGACTATCAGAAATTAGGGACATTTGAAGACGATGATGGTATAGAAAAAGTCCAAGTTTTGTTAGTAGCGACTCGACGGGAAGTGACAGACTCTTATATGGATGCTTTTGGACAAGCGGGGTTACAGGTAGATGTGTTAGAAATTAACAGTTTTGCCTTAATTCGTACCATTAGAGAGCAATTACGTCAATTTGGTTCTAAAGAGGCCGCGGTATTAGTCGATATCGAATTTGATAATACGGAAATTGCCATCGTGGTCGATGGAGTGCCACAATTTTCTCGAACTGTTCCTATTGGAACATATCAGATGCAAAATGCCTTATCTCGGGCCATGAATTTACCTCCATCACGGAACCCCGAAATTCTCCAAGGAATGACCATTCCAGTAACTCAATATGATAGTTTAAGTACCAAAGGAACGGCCGTTAACCCAGGAATGACAGCTTTAATGAGAGTTCTAGGCGAACTCACCGATGAGTTACGACGGTCAATCAATTTTTACTTAAACCAAAGTGAAGATTTAGAAGTGGTACAATTATTATTAGCAGGGCCAGGAGGAGGTTTAGTACAATTAGATGAATACTTTACCAATCGGTTAAGTTTACCCACCATGCAAGTTGATCCAGTTGCCTCCCTATCTTTAGAATTAGACAAAGAAATTCCCGCAGTGCAGAGGCCGGCCATGGGAACGGTACTGGGATTAGGATTAAGAGAGGTTTAATAGGATGTATAGCTTAGATATTAATTTTCTTAAAGATCGGCATTTAGATACCAGTAAAACACCTAAGGTAAGTAAAGCGGCCGGTTCTTCTTTAAAGCAACAACTCCCCATATTAATTGGGGGGGCCGTCATGATAATTTTACCAGCATTAACGGCTAGTTCTTTATTGGTATTGAATCAATTATCAAACCAAACTCAAGAAAATATTAAAACATTAGAGAATGAATTAGCACAGCTTAATGCTCAAAATAAGTCCATTGAAGAGATAGAAGCGAAGGTTAAACAGAATAACGAAGAAATACAAGGATTAGTGGGAGTATTTGATCAGATTAAACCTTGGTCAGCGATTTTTCAAGAGATTAATCAACAAATTCCCCCGCAAGTTCAAGTAGGTTCTATTGCTCAAGATGGCTTAATTTTAACTATTGCGGGTTATGCCCTTAATTATGATGATGTCAACGACTTTTTGTTAAAGTTACAAAGTTCTCCCTTGTTTATAGCTGACCAAACTAAGATTGTTGATGCAGTTTTGGCCGATTTTCCTATAGAGGTGACAGGTAAACCCGAAAATGTGGAAATAGAAACCCCCAAAGCTGTTAAGTATACAATTGTTACCCAAATTACCGACAAACCCTCTAAAGAATTGCAAGATAAATTTAATGAAAATGGGGCCAAAGGGTTAATAAATAGACTGAACACTCTAGAACAAAAAGGAGCGATTAAACCATGACATTTTCTGAGGAATTGACTTCACAAGAAGAACAGGATTTTGAAGGCGAGGGTGGCGGTTATCCCACAGCCTTTGGTATTACTTTTACTCCACAAATAACAGCGATCGCTTTAGCTTTATTAGGGTTAGCGGGTTCTATCTATGTTTTTACCTCTTTTGTTCAACCTGCGTTAGAGAGTTATAACACACTCAAAACTGATGAAGCAGAGAAACAAAGTCAGGTAGATCAGCGAAAATCCGGAAAACTCGAGCAAAAAATGGTGGATGCAGAAACTAAACTTAGAGATTCGGAAGCTTTAAGAAGTCAGGTTTTAGCATTATTTTCTAATGAAAGCACCTTGGCAACTTTGTTATTAGATATTGACAGATTTGTGAAAGGTAACAATGGACAATTAAACAGCTTTAAACCGGATGGTACTATTACAATAGTCAGTGATGGTTCTCTTGGCCCGTCGGTTAATAATCGCTTAAAACGGCAAAGATTTCAGCTAGAAATAGAGGCAAATTTTCCGGAAACTCAAGCTATTTTAACAGATTTAGAGAGACTACAACCTCTCTTATTAGTTCAAAGTTTAAAAACTCAATTAGTGGAGGAAAAATTTAAAATAAAACTTCTCAATGTTAAACAAACCGGAGAAGAAATTCAAGCGCAAGGACAAGCAGTTCCCCAAGGAAAAGATACGGTAAAAACAACCTTTGCTTTAGATGCTATTCTTCCCTTAAGTCCCGAAGAATTAGTTAAATTAACTGCGCCCTCGCCATCCGCTTCTCCAGGAGAAACTCCTCCCGCAGAAGCACCCAAAAAGTAGTTTTAGGGCTTAAACTAGGGAAATTAAAGAGTGTCTCTAGCTCAACAATTGATAATTTGTGTAACGGTGTGTGTTTAGGAGTGAATTGTGAATAATTATTACTATCCGCTTATAATCAGTGGAGCGATGTTAACGCTTCTGAGTAGTCAACCTTCCATGGCCCTTAATAATTCTGGCTCAGAAGAAACGACTCAAAAAATCAAGTCTGAAACAGAATTATCCTTAGAGGAAATTCCTGGGATAAGTCCCAGAACAACTGACTCAGAAATTACGACAAACGGCTTTAAAATAACAGAAAATCCGTCTCTCTACGCTCAAATACCCGCCTACCCCCCAGGATATTCGGCCCCTCCCCCAACCTATCAGCCTCAAGGTAGTCCAGTTACTCCCGGGCCGCGGCCAGAAATATTAGTGCCTAACCCAGAAGTCATTATCAAGTCTAACGGCACATCCATTCCCGAAAGCTTGCAACCTACTATGCCTGTGGCTCCCACCTTGCCCAGAGCGATCGCCCCTCCGGTGGGGGATATGGCTATTTCTAATATCAATGCAGGAGCCGATAGCATTGATTTAGGCAGTTCTGCCATTGTTCCCCGTCTAGTGTTGCGTCAGGCTCCTGCAAGGGAAGTTTTAGCCGTTTTAGCTCGTTATGCGGGTATGAACCTAGTCTTTACTGATGAAGCCCCTCAAGCAGCACCAGGAGGGGCCCCAGGAGGGGCAGGAACGGGAGAAGCGACCGTTTCCCTGGATTTAGAAAATGAACCTGTTGAGCAAGTTTTTAACTCTGTATTAATGATTTCTGGGTTAAAGGCTAATCGTCGGGGACGTACTATTTTTGTTGGTTCTCAACTACCCCAAGCGGCTCGTAATTTAGTCAGTCGTACTATTCGCCTCAACCAAGTTAAATCTTCTAACGCTGGCGTATTTTTAGCTACTCAAGGGGCAGAATTTCAACGATTAATTACTAAAACCGAAGATATTATTGATCCTCTAACTCAACGGGTAATCGGAAAACGGGAACTTCCTGGTCAACTCGAAGCTCTTCAACCGAAACAAGCAGAAGGTTCAACGGCCCCTATGCTTCTGGGTGGTTTAACGGTTTCTTCTGATGACCGTCTCAATACGATTACCTTAGTAGGAGAACCTCGTAATGTCCAGGTGGCGACCTCTCTTTTAACTCAAATGGATGCTCGTCGTCGTCAGGTAGCGGTTAACGTTAAGGTGGTAGATGTCACGTTAACGAACGATCAGTCTTTTAGCAGTAGCTTTTCCTTTGGGTCTGGGGATGCTTTTATTGTTCAAGATAATGGAGCCGCCGTTTTGCGGTTTGGGGGAACAAGTCCTGTCAACGGAGCCGAAATTAATGGGGCCCCTGGACGAGTGAGTAATCCTCCGGCTATTATAAACCCCTTTGGCCCGCTAGGAGACAGCCCAGCCAATACTTTCATTGATTTTAATAACACTATCACCGCTCCAGGACTGGGAGAGTTCATATTCCAGCGTGCTGCTGGAATTTCACAAAATCCACGTCTTACCGGAATTACAGATTTTATCCCAGGGGGTACAGCTACAGCCGCTTTACCTAGTTATTTCCAATATCCTAAGAAGTTCCTCTCCCAAATTGAAACCAACATTCAAAGTGGTAATGCTAAAGTTCTGACTGACCCGACGTTAGTGGTACAAGAAGGACAGGAAGCGACGGTTAAATTAACCCAGAAAGTGGTTGAAAACGTTAATACTCAAGTTGATCCTCTCAGTGGGGTCAGAACTACTACCCCTGTCCTACAAGATGCGGGTCTAACTCTAAGCATTAACATTGATAAGATTGACGATAACGGATTTATTAATCTATCCGTTAGTCCCACTATTGCTGCACCAGGGTCTCAAGTACAATTTGACAGTGGTCAGGGGGCCATTAACACTCTGACTCTCTTAATGCGCCGAGAGTTGACCTCTGGTTTAATTCGTTTACGGGATGGTCAAACCCTTATTTTATCAGGGATTATTAGTGAACTTGATCGCAGCACTAGCAGCAAAGTTCCCCTCTTGGGAGATATTCCCGTATTAGGGGCTTTATTCAGAAGTCAAACTGATACTACCGAACGAACTGAGGTTATTGTTTTGCTTACGCCCCAAATTCTTCATGATAATGGTCAATGGGGTTATAATTATCAACCCGGACGCGGAACGGCTGAAGTCTTGCGAAATCAAGGTTTCCCCGTTCAGGTTGTTCCCTAGTCCTCCTGTAGGTTGGGTTGAACGATAGTGAAACCCAACAAAACCTTTGTTCTGCTCTTCAATAAATTAAGGTTATTTTCCCGAAACTTTTGGTTAATATTAGGTTAAGTTTAATTAACCACGATTCAATAAAAGTGACCCTAAAATTAATACTCCAAATCCCAAACGATACCAAACAAAAACCCAAGTATCCTGTTTTTGTAAATAACTAATTAACCAAGCGATCGCTAAATAAGAAAAAACTGCCGCAGAAATCACCCCAATAATTAAAGACAAAATAATATCACCGGAAAATTGCATATCTAAAACTTCTTTACATTCTACTAATCCCGCTAAAGTAATCGCCGGAATACCTAATAAAAAAGAAAACCTAGCCGCAGTTGCTCGTTCTAAATTCATAAATAAACCAGCCGTTAAGGTCGAACCTGAACGAGATACACCTGGAATTAAAGCTAAAGCTTGAGCCATTCCCATTAATAATCCATCTTGCCACCGTAATTGTTTAAAATCTCGTTGATGATTACCTATCTTTTCTGATAATGCTAATAATAAAGCCATGACAATAGAAGCGATCGCGATCGCGCCTAAACTCCTTAAAGGAGAATTATCTAAATCAGTAACAAACACTTTCAACAACAACCCAAAAAAGAGAATAGGTAAAGTCCCTAACCCAATACCGACAGCCAAACTAAACTCATGGGAATTATAATCAGAGACAAGAATTGCCCGGACTATTCCGCGAGTAATGTCAGTTAAATCTGACCAAAAAAACCACAAAACAGCCGCAATACTACCTAATTGAATCACCGCAGTAAAAGCAACACCCGGATCACCCCAACCTAAAGCAACGGGAATCACTTTTAAATGGGCAGTACTACTAATTGGTAAAAATTCCGTTAATCCTTGTACAATTCCTAAAACAACGGCTTGAAACCAATTAAATTGAGCAATAGGAGCCTTGGAAACAGCATCAGCAGAGGCGGATAAGACAACAGAATTTAGAGTCAAAGTTAAAGCACTACTGAAAATCAATAATCCTAAGTTTCGGAGTTTGGATGGGAGCATAAGGTTGCAATAATGGGAATAGCAAGTCTGGGAAATTTTATCTTAAAAAAGGAATTTACATATAAGAAGTATAAGCCTTCCAGGTACAATAAGATTAGACTTAACCGCAGTCGTTTTTGACTCTAACCAGTGGCAAAACACAGAACGCACCGAGTCTGTGGTTATTTGATATTCCCTAAGAATTTAAGACGAGAGGCCAAAGTATTCATGACATTTCAGAAAAGAGCTAGTGGGATTTTACTACACCCAACCTCCTTACCCAGTCGTTTCGGTATCGGTGACTTAGGAGAGGGGGCCTATCGTTTCATTGATTTTTTGGTCGAAAGTGGTCAAAATCTCTGGCAAATCTTGCCTTTAGGGCCAACAGGTTACGGAAATTCTCCTTATCTTTGTTATTCTGCTCTGGCTGGAAATCCTGTACTGATTAGTCCTGATATCTTATATGGAGATGGATTAGTTACAGAGGAAGATTTAAACGATTTTCCCGAATTTCCCACTGATTATGTGGATTTTGATTTAGTCATCAAAACTAAGTTGCCTCTGTTCAAAAAAGCTTGTGAAACCTTTAAAAATAGTGGCTCAGAGCAACTTTGGCAACAATTTCATGAATTTTGCTCTGTTTATAGTTATTGGTTAGATGACTATGCTTTATTCATGTCTCTCCATGAACACTATCGAGATCAAGGATGGCATCAATGGGAACCCGATATTGCTCGACGTAAACCTGAAGCTATTCAAGCTTGGACGGAAAAACTCGGTGAACCCATTTTCTATCAGAAATTCTTACAGTTTGAGTTCTTCCGTCAATGGCAAGACGTAAAAACCTATGCTAATGAGCGCAATGTACAAATTTTTGGGGATATTCCTATCTATGTTGCCTATGATAGCGTAGATGTTTGGGCCCATTCGGATATCTTTTGTTTAGATGAGGAAACTTTTGAAATTGAATCAATGGCAGGGGTTCCCCCAGATTATTTCAGTGCGACTGGGCAATTATGGGGTAATCCAGTCTACAATTGGGAACAAGTTGAGAAAAATGACTTTAAGTGGTGGATTCAACGGTTTAAAGCCATCCTCGAATATGTAGATGTAGTCAGGATTGACCATTTTCGCGGGTTTGAATCTTATTGGGCAGTACCCAAAGGAGAAACCACAGCTATGAATGGTGAATGGGTAGAAGCACCTGGAGCTAAGTTTTTCGCCCGTCTTCAGGAAGAATTAGGGGATTTACCCATCGTAGCCGAAGATTTAGGCGTGATTACTACTGAAGTGGAAGCCTTACGAGACGGCTTTAATTTTCCTGGCATGAAAATCCTTCAATTTGCCTTTGATTCGGATCGGGCTAATCCTTTCTTACCTTACAATTATGTTGACCGTAATTGTGTGGTTTATACAGGAACTCACGACAATAATACAACGGTGGGATGGTTTAGTGAAAGAACCTTTGAAGAACAAACTAGAGTAGGCAATTATTTGGGTTGTATTTGTTCTGAAGGTATTCACTGGAGTTTAATTCGTTTAGCGATGGGTTCAGTCGCAAATCAAGCGGTATTTCCTTTACAAGATATTCTAGGATTAGGCAGTGCCGCGCGGATGAATACCCCTAGTTTTGCGGATGGAAATTGGGGATGGCGGTATCGTTTTGAGATGTTAACCCCTGATTTAAGTAATCATCTTAAAATGTTAACCCAGTTGTACGGGCGCATTGTTTATGAGTAAGTAGGTGGTCTTCAACAATGGATAATTCATCTGTGACTTTAAGTATTACCACCATCCTCATTTTGTGCCAAAGCTCGATCTCAAACTTAAGTTTGGGTTTTAAAAACTAACTATAAGTTTTATATTTCTCAGCCTAGCTTTGAAAACCGAAAAAAAGCTTGTAGGGGCGGGTTTTGTCGAGGCGGGTTTTTATTTCTGATTCTCATAAACCCGCCCTGCCTTGTCACCCAAATATAGCATTGCTATATTATCATTCAAGCAAAACCCGCCCTGCCTTGTAATTGATCGTGTTTAAGCACTTATTTGAGAGTAGCGTAACCCATAGTGGCATTAGCCATACGACACCAGATAACCACTGATTTGAATTTTGATAGGTCGATAGCACTGGGAATGGGGTAACGTTGCGCCCCCTTTACCTTGTGTAACTTTCCTAAGTTTACATAACCATTCATATTAGAGTAAGATTTGGGAGGGTTTGCATTAGGATCTAATAGCACGTGAAGATCAGGGGCTTGATCATTAGTAGAGAAGGCTGAGTCTATCTCTAAATAGTTCTGTCCCCCTTCTTTAACGATCTTAGCGGTTCCTGTTGTGGGAGCTTCAGCTTTAACGAACGTTCCCATTCTTATACCAGAACGACTTTGAGCAATTAAGGTAGACGGGTTAGACTGAACTACTTCAGCAGCATTGACAGGGGTTAAAGTTTGTAATAAATTGCTGCTGAGAATGACGGTTGAAACGAAACTAGCAGTTAGAAGAAGTCGAGTGTTTTGTAACAGTGTCATTGATTTTAAATCCCACGTTTAAACTTTCAATTTCTAGTATCTTTTTCTTGGCTGAGAATTGAAGCATGAAATTCTGAAAAAAGTCTCAGGTTAGTCTAATAAAACTGAGAATCTTCAGAATAACTCAGTAGTTCTAGTCTGCCCATACTTGATTATGATAGTCTTACCACTTATATAAATTTGGGGGTTAAGATCATGAGTGTACAAACCAGCCCTGAAACAGTTTCCCAAAAACCATTAATTCAGGAAGAATGGGAACCTCCGATGCCTCCAACTGATCTCATTTTTGATGATGGAGAACCCTTGGAAAGTAACCGCCACCGTATCGGGATGAACGTCTTAATCCGCTCCTTACAACAAGGATACGCTCAACGAGACGACTTTTTTACTAGCGGCAATATGTTCATCTATTTTAGTAGTCAACAGGCTAGAAATCGAGATTTTCGCGGGCCAGATTTTTTTGCTGTTTTGGGAGTTGAAAGCACTAAAGAACGTCAAGGATGGGTGGTTTGGGAAGAAGAAGGTCGTTATCCTGATGTTATTGTGGAATTAATGTCTCCCAGTACCGCTAATGAAGATAAAGGACGCAAAAAAGACATTTATGAAAAGACGTTTCGTACTCCTGATTATTTTGTCTATGATCCCTTTAAACAGGAGTCTTTACAAGGCTGGCATTTAGGGACTAACCAACAATATCACTCCCTAGCACCTGATGCACGGGGTTGGTTATGGTGTGCTACTTTGGGTTATTGGTTAGGCACTTGGGAAGGGACTATTGACCGAGAAACGGCTGTCTGGTTACGATTTTATGATGCTCAAGGGCATTTAGTCCTTCTTCCTGAAGAAGCAGCCCAACAACAGGCAGAAATCGCCCAACAACAGGCAGAAATCGCCCAACAACAGGCAGAAATGGCTCAACAACAGGCAGAAATGGCTCAACAACAGGCAGAAACTGCCCAACTCGAACTCGCTACCACTCAATACGCTTTAGCTACCGAACGTCAACGAGCCGAAGCATTGGCTACTCGTTTACGGGAACTTGGTCTTGATCCTGATGTCTAAAATTTTAGCATATCTTAATCTTTAAATAAATGAATCCTCAAAAAATCCTTATTGCCCTAATCACTTTGATTTTATGGCATACTTTTTCTGTAAATGTTTTGGCAGAGACAATATTAGAAAAAATTGAACGTACTGGAGAAATAAATGTTGGCGCGAGAAAGGATGCCATTCCCTTTGGTTATGTGGATGAAAAAAAAGTTTGGACAGGTTATTCCATTGATTTAATTAATTTAATTCATCAAAAACTAGAACAAAGATTCAAGAAGAAGATTAAACTTACTTTAAAAGAAGCGACTCTTGATAATCGCTTTCAACTCGTTCAAAAAGAAACCGTTGATTTAGTCTGTGAGGCAACGACTATAACTCAACAAAGACTAGAAAAGGTAGATTTTTCTGTTCCTTTTTTTAGAACAGGCTCGCAATTTTTAGTAAAAAGAAAAGATGCTTATACTTTTGATTATAATGGAACATTAGCTAAAATTCCTATTGCTTTTATTCCAGGTACAACCACTCAAGAAATTATACCACAAATTTATCCTTTTGCGAATTGGACAATTGTTAAAAGTCGTCAAGAAGGAATTGAAAAGCTGAAAAAAGGAGAAGTTCAAGCAGTGGTTAGTGATGGAATTTTATTAGTGGGAGAAATTGTCAGACAAGGGAATAATCCCAAAGACTTTGCTTTAACCCCTAGTCAACCTATCACCACTGAATTATATGGCTGTATGTTACCGAAAAATAATCCTACTTGGAAAGAATTAATTGATACAGTCATTGTGAGTTCAGAAAACCGTAAATTACAACAAAAATGGTTTAATCTTAAGACCAGTAATTTTCCTTATATCATTCCCAATGAATTATAATGAATTATACTTTACTAATTTATTATTATGTCTTTCGTCGGTTTACATATCCATAGTGATTATAGTTTACTTGATGGGGCCTCTCAATTAAATTCCTTAGTTGAACGGGCCGTAGAATTAGAAATGCCCGCGATCGCCTTAACTGATCATGGGGTAATGTATGGCGCGATCGAACTAATTAAAGTCTGTCGAAATAAAGGAATTAAACCTATTATTGGCAATGAAATGTATGTCATTAATGGAGATATTGAAGTTAAACAACGTTCTAAAAGATATCATCAAGTTGTCTTAGCAAAAAATACACAAGGTTATAAAAATTTAGTTAAATTAACTACTATTTCCCATCTTAAAGGGGTTCAAGGAAAAGGAATTTTTTCTCGTCCCTGTATTAATAAAGAATTACTTCAAGAATACCATGAAGGATTAATAGTTACCAGTGCTTGTTTAGGAGGAGAAATACCTCAAAGAATTTTATTGGGAGAAGCTAAAGAAGCCAAAAAGATTGCTAAATGGTATCAAAAAATATTCAAAGATGACTTTTATTTAGAAATTCAAGATCATGGCTCACAAGAAGACCGAATTGTCAATACAGAAATTCTGAAAATAGCCCGTGAATTAGACATTAAAATTGTAGCAACAAATGACTCTCATTTTATTTCTTGTTATGATGTAGAAGCTCATGATGCTTTATTATGTATTCAAACAGGTAAATTAATTACCGATGAAAAACGTTTGAGATATAGTGGGACAGAATATTTAAAATCGGCTGATGAAATGCGGTTATTATTCCGTGATCATCTCACAGATGATGTCATAGAAGAAGCAATTAATAATACGTTAGAAGTTGCCGAAAAAGTCGAAGTCTATAAAATTATGGGGGAACCTCGTATTCCTAATTATCCGGTTCCTTTAGGACATAACCCTGATAGTTATGTCGAAAAAACTACCTGGGAAGGATTATTAGAAAGGCTTAAATGTCTTTCCCGTGAAGAAATTCCTACCGTCTATAAAGAACGGTTAGAATATGAATTAAAAATGCTCCAAAGAATGGGGTTTTCTACTTATTTCTTAGTAGTTTGGGATTATATTAAACATGCCAGAGATAATGGAATTCCGGTGGGGCCTGGAAGGGGTTCTGCTGCGGGTTCTTTAGTTGCTTATTGTTTAAAAATAACTAATATTGATCCTGTACATCATGGACTTTTATTTGAAAGATTTTTGAATCCTGAACGCAAATCTATGCCAGATATTGATACAGATTTTTGTATTGATAGACGGGATGAAATGATTAAATATGTAACTCAAAAATATGGAGAAAGTAAGGTTGCTCAAATTATTACTTTTAACCGTTTAACATCTAAGTCAGTTTTAAAAGATGTCGCTAGAGTGTTAAATATTCCCTATGCTGAATCAGATAAAATGGCCAAAATGATTCCGGTTTCACGGGGAAAACCTGCTAAATTAAAAGTTATGATTTCTGAAGGAACTCCTGCTCCAGAATTTAAAGAAAAATACGATAATGATAGTAATGTGCGTCATTGGATAGATATGGCTATTCGCATTGAAGGAACGAATAAAACCTTTGGGGTTCATGCTGCAGGTGTGGTCATTTCTTCAGAACCTTTAGATGAAATTGTTCCTCTACAAAAGAATAATGATGGGTCTGTTATTACCCAGTATTTTATGGAAGATTTAGAATCACTGGGATTACTAAAAATGGACTTTTTAGGGTTAAAAAATTTAACTACACTACAACGAGCATCAGAACTAATTAAACAAAATCAAGGTATAGAATTAGATTTAGATCAACTACCTTTAGAGGAACGAAAAGCTTTACAAATTTTAGCAAAAGGGACTCTAAAGAAACTACCTGCAGATATAGAAAAGACTCACAAATTATTAGAAAGGGGAGATTTAGAGGGAATATTTCAGTTAGAATCATCAGGAATGAAAGATATTGTAAAAAATTTAAAACCATCAGGAATAGAGGATATATCTTCAATTTTAGCTCTTTATCGTCCCGGCCCTTTAGATGCAGGACTTATCCCTAAATTTATTGATCGTAAACATGGAAAAGAACCCATAATATATGAACATCGTCTCTTAGAACCTATTCTAAAAGAGACTTATGCTGTGTTAGTTTATCAAGAACAAATCATGAAAATGGCCCAAGATTTAGCTGGATATTCTTTAGGTGAAGCTGACTTATTACGTCGGGCCATGGGTAAGAAAAAAGCATCAGAAATGGCAAAACATCGAGAAAAATTTATTGATGGATCTGCTAATAATGGAGTTGAAAAAAATATTGCCGAAAGTTTATTTGATCAAATGGTCAAATTTGCTGAATATTGTCTCAGTTATGACACAGAAATATTGACTATTGAATATGGGCCAATTCCTATTGGTAAAATTGTCAAAGAAAGAATAGAATGTACGGTTTATACGGTTGACAAAAATGGTTTTATTTATACTCAAAAAGTTGCTCAATGGCATGATCGAGGTCAACAAGAAATCTTTGAATATTGTCTCGAAGATGGTTCAGTTATTCGTGTTACTAAAGATCATAAATTTATGACCAATGATGGTAAGATGCTTCCTATTGAGGAAATTTTCACTCAAGGATTAGAGTTAGAACAAATTATTTTATAATGGATAATGGATAATGGATAATGGACAATGGATAATGGACAATGGATAATGGATAATGGATAATGGACAATCGACAATGGATAATGGATAATGAATCAGAAAACTTTTAAACTCAATTCATAATTCATAATTCATAATTCATAATTCATAATTCATAATTCATAATTCATAATTCATAATTCATAATTCATAATTCATAATTCATAATTCATAATTTTATGGAATGGTTTACGATTCTCTTATCAAGTCTAATTACAGCAATTTCTCCCGTAGGATTAATTATTGATACAGTTGTTTCAGATACAATTCGAGCGCAAGTTGCTGAAGTAGAAGAATTAGCAGTTCGTATTGATAATACACCCAGTTATCAAGTAATAGAAGGAAAAGTAGATCGTATTCGTATTGCTAGTCGAGGAGTCCAACCTATTCCTAACCTGAGAATAGAATTATTTGAACTCGAAACCGATCCCATAAATATTAATTTAGATGAGTTACAAAAACCAGGAGGACTAACAAAAATAAGAGAATCATTACGAGAACCCTTACAAGGGGCTTTTCATGTTATTATTAAAGAAAATGATATTAATAAAGCTTTACAATCTCCTAATGTTAAATCTCAACTCCAAAAAATTATTGATCGGTTAATACCAGCAGAAGGGCCTAAATTTGAAATAATAAACTTACAACTAGAATTTCTAGAAAACAATCGTCTCGGTATCACTGTAAAATTACAACAATTATCAGAAGAAGGAGAAAAACCAGATGAATTAAACTTAAATATTAATGTAGGGTTTAAAGTAAAACAAGGACGATCCATCGAACTGTTAGAACTAACTGTAATCCTAAATGATAGGAAAATATCCCAAAGATTTATCGCCCCTTTAGTTCAAGGTTTTAATGAACAATTAGACTTAGAAACCTTTGAAAAACAAGGAGTAATTGCCAGAATTTTACAATTAAATATTAGCGAAGATACGTTAGATTTAGCTGCTTTTGTTCGTCTCAACCCGGCCACGGAACCGTAACCGACAATTAGATCGTCATAACGTTAGAATAGGGTTAAGAGGGATCACTATGCAAAATAATCAAAATCGTTCATCTATTGGTTTTATTGCTGGACTCATCACGGCGGTTATCGTCACGGGAAGTCTATCTACTTGGTGGGCCGTTCATACCTTAACCACCTCCCAGACAAAACCCTCAACTCCTACCGAAACCCCTATTCCTCAAACCCCTAAGCAAGTCCAAGCAGTAGTTGTTTACTGGCTTAATGATAGGGGCGAGCGCTTAAAATTGCTAAATCGCCCCATCATGGTTAACAAGTCATCAGGGACACAAATAACCTTAAAAACTGCCCTAGAAACCCTATTAGCTGGATCAAAAGACTTTCAATACTCCAGTGCCATTCCTTCAGGAACGAAACTACTTAGTCTGATAGTTGATAAACAAGGAGTTCACCTTAATCTCTCCTCAGAATTTACCAGAGGGGGCGGCAGTGCCTCTATGACTGGTCGTTTAGCCCAACTACTCTATACTGCTACCAGTATAGACCCTAAAACGCAAGTTTGGTTATCGGTTGAAGGACAACCCTTAGAAGTATTAGGGGGAGAAGGTCTAGAAATACAGCAACCCATGACCCGTAAGTGGTTTGACGAAAATTTTGAATTGTAACACTATTGTTAACAATGCTCAATCCTGTTCTAAACTGATCATTGGACAAAGTATTGTTAAGTGATTATCATGGCGTACTACTGGTTTAAAGCCTTTCACCTCATTGGTATTGTAGTTTGGTTTGCGGGTTTATTTTATTTGGTTCGTTTATTTGTGTATCATGCAGAAGCATCTCAACAACCAGAACCGGCCCAAACCATTCTTAAAAATCAATATGAGATTATGGAGAAACGTCTCTATAACATCATTACGACCCCAGGAATGGCGGTAACAGTAGCCATGGCCATTGGTCTAATTTCTACGGAACCAGATATACTCAAATCAGGCTGGTTACACATTAAAATTGCTTTTGTGGTCTTATTATTAGGATATCATTTTTATTGTGGACGCATTATGAAACAATTGGCAAAAGGGGAATGTCTCTGGAGTGGCCAACAATTTCGCGCCCTAAATGAAGCCCCAACTGTGTTATTAGTGGTTATTGTTTTATTGGCTATCTTTAAAAATAACTTACCCTTGGACTTGACTACTTGGTTAATTTTTGCCCTAGTAATTTCTATGGCTGCGTCTATTCAATTATATGCTAAAAAGCGTCGCCTCGATCAAGAAAAATTACAAGAGATAGTACAAGAATAAGTTACAATTTTTAAACCGGTGGGTTACGAAGCGGATAAAAAATTATTAGTTTTCCCTTAAAATCATTGCCGCGTCTAACCCACCCTAAGAATCATAAAATTTATAGCATAAGGGAACAGGGAACAGTAAAACCTTTGTCATCGCCCTTGTTTGAGCTTTTAAAAATGTCCTAATTATCTTTTAATTTTAGCATACAATGTCTTAAAACCCTGAATTCAGGTGTTAGGAGTTAAGGAGTTCCTTTGCTTTATTCTGAACTCCTATCTTAACTCCCGTATTTTTGATTTATGCTTCGATTTGTTGAACCATTTCTTGACTCTGAGTCCGATCCATTTTAAACACTAATACCCCTAAAGGAGGTAAACACAAATCAAGAGAATAAGGTAGACCATGAAAAGACCATTCATCTGTCCATTTTCCGCCTAAGTTCCCCATGTTACTGCCGCCATATTTTTTGGCATCACTGTTAAATAACTCCGTATAGTATCCCGCTTCAGGAACTCCAATACGATAGTGACTATGAGGTTGAGGCGTAAAATTACAAACCACCACCATAAAATCACTTGGTTCTTTACCCCGACGAATAAAAGACACCACACTATGACGATTATCCGTACAATCAATCCAGCGAAACCCTTCTTCTTCAAAATCACGAGTATATAAAGAGGGTTCACTCTTATACAGCGCATTGATCTCCTTAAAGAATAATTTAAGCTGTTGATGGGATTCATATTGCAACAAATTCCATTCTAAATCTGCCCAAACATTCCATTCACTCCATTGACCAAATTCCATGCTCATAAACATGGTCTTTTTGCCCGGATGGGTGAACATATAAGCAAACAAACTGCGGACATTGGCGTATTTTTGCCATTCATCCCCAGGCATTTTCCCGATAATATTACTCTTACCATGTACTACCTCATCATGAGATAGGGCCAGCATATAGTTCTCACTATGATTATACCACATACTAAAAGTAACGTTATTTTGGTGGTATTGACGGAACCAAGGGTCCATACTGAAATAGTCCAGGATATCGTGCATCCATCCCATATTCCACTTCAGATTAAATCCTAAACCTCCCGCATAAGTAGGCCAAGATACCATCGGCCAATCTGTAGATTCTTCCGCAATGGATAAAGATCCTGGAAAATAACTAAACAGAACACTATTGACCTGACGCAAGAAATCAGCGGCCTCTAGATTTTCTCGTCCCCCGTATTGGTTAGCTATCCATTCTCCCTCTTTACGACAATAATCAAGGTATAACATGGAGGCAACCGCATCTACCCGAATA
The DNA here is from genome assembly GCF_003864295.1 of Aphanothece sacrum FPU1. Classification (NCBI taxonomy): domain Bacteria; kingdom Bacillati; phylum Cyanobacteriota; class Cyanophyceae; order Chroococcales; family Aphanothecaceae; genus Aphanothece; species Aphanothece sacrum. The sequence continues at coordinate 574,916 of NZ_BDQK01000001.1, forward strand.
CCATCAATATGATATTTATCGAACCAAAATAACACATTGGCCACTAAAAAGTTACGGACTTCATTACGAGAATAATTAAAGACTAGGGTTCCCCATTCCTTATGTTCACCTTGACGGGGATCAGCGTGTTCATATAAATGAGTGCCATCAAAAAAGGCTAATCCGTGACCATCTTTAGGAAAATGTCCTGGAACCCAATCTACTATGACTCCAATCCCGTTTTCATGGCATTTATCCACAAAATACATGAAATCTTCGGGAGTACCATAACGAGAAGTCGGTGCATAATATCCCGTGACTTGATAACCCCAAGAACCATCAAACGGGTGTTCCGCAACGGGTAATAATTCAATATGAGTAAATCCTAAGTCTTTAACGTAGGGAATGAGCTTATCCACTAATTCATAATAACTCAAGAAACGGGCCCCCGGATTTAATTCCGAGACGGGAACTGGATCGGACTCTCCTTTGAGTAAAAGGGTTTTTTCATCAGAAGAAGCGTGTAACCAAGATCCTAAATGGAGTTCATATACGGAAATAGGTTGACTAAGAGGATCACTATTGCGTCGCTTTTCTATCCATTGGTCATCATTCCATTGGTAAGTCTCTAGATCAGCGACAATGGAGGCAGTTTTGGGGCGAACTTCTTGATAAAATCCGTAGGGGTCAGTTTTTTCGTAAATATGACCTTCCCAGTTTTTCACCTCATACTTATAAGAGGTTCCAGTACCAAGTTCAGGGATAAATAGTTCCCAAACATTGTTACTGCGTTTACGCATTTGATGTTCTCGACCGTCCCATTGATTAAAATCGCCTAAAATGGAGACATTACGAGCATTGGGGGCCCACAGAGCAAAATAAACTCCTTTTACTCCATCTACTTCGGCCAGATGGGCCCCTAATTTTTCGTAAATACGGTGATGGTTTCCTTCCGCAAATAAGTGTAAATCGAAGTCAGTGATGTAGGGAGAATTAAAAGCGTAGGGATCGTAGATAACTCGTTCGGATTCCCCTTCTTTTACCCGTAATTGATAATTATTGAAGTTAGGGGTTTCAATGATACACTCAAAAAAGTTAGGATGATGAACCGATGTCATGGCATATTCTTGCCGTTCGGTAGGGCATAATACCCATGCGGCCTGTGCTTTTGGTAAATAAGCACGAATAACCCATCGTTTAGAATTACCATTTTCTTCGAGTAGATGGCATCCTAAAAGTTCAAAGGGATTGTGATGTAGATTGTAGACAATCTGATTAACTTGATCAGGGGATATGGTGGTAGTAGTCATTCAGCTATTAATCTCAACGGAATCTGATGGCAATAGGCCCTAGTGCATCTTACTACCTACTGTTACACAAAACCGATTGCTCTGGGTCATAACCGCTAATATTATACATTCAAGGGACTTAATAACTGATCTAACCATTGTTTGATTTTTTCTTGATAGGGATCATCTGGGGATAACTCACATAACCCTCGATAATAGTCCGCGATCGCACAATTCCAGTCTCCTCTAACGTGATAAGTATAACCCCGTTCGGCATAAAGACGACCGGCCAATTTTTGGGGAATCAACAAGGCAAAATCAAAAGCATCTAGGGCTAATTCATACCATTCTAACTCTCTGAGGGTAATTCCTTGATTAATCCAAGCTTTTTCATTGTAGGGATTAAGATCTAAGGCTTTTTCGTAGTCTTCTAAAGCTTCAATTAGGTTTCCTTGGGAAGATTGACAGTTTCCTCTATTATTATAGGCTCTATCTAAACTAGGATTAAGGGCGATCGCTTGATTAAAATCTGCCATCGCTTGGATATAATTTTTTTTCTGTAAGTGCATTAATCCGCGATTATTATAATCGCTAGGGTGATCAGGATAACGGACAATTAGTTGATCGAGTAGGGTGATCGCGCCGTTATAATCCCCTTGGTTCGCTTTTTCTCTAATTTCTGTCCGTAAACGGTTGTAGCAGGTTTCGGGGGACTGAAACTGATCAGCCATAATTCTAGAATACCAATTCCCTTGGGGAAAAGGCAGGGAATGGCAATGGGTATGGTGTGAATTAGAAGAAAAAAGGGTCTGATTTTTCATGTTAAACTCTGTTGTCTTTTCTTATTTTCACCCTACTTAAAGGTTCGAGGGTTGATTCGTTAAAATGTGTCAATCTTATAACTGTCTTTAAACAATGGCTACAATAGCCATTATCCAAGAATACATTATTTACTTGGATTTTTTCGTAAAGTTTTCCTTAAATTTTTTCGTTACTGTTTACATGGACTGTTTGAGCGATCGCACCCAATTCATTAAAGCTTGTTCAAAGGGTTAGAGTTAGAAGACTCGACGATAACATAAATAAGCCCCCTAAAAATATTAGAGGGCTTAAAATTAATTAAACACAGTAATTAGGAATTATCCTAAAACTGCTTTTGCTTTAGCTAATACATTCTCAACAGTAAAGCCAAATTTGTCCATACAGGTTCCACCAGGCGCAGAAGCACCAAAAGTATCAATACTGACGGTATCACCTTCAGGGCCAACATATTTATGCCAACCAAAACTTGCAGCAGCTTCTACCGATAACCGCTTGGTTACAGCTTTAGGTAGAACAGACTCTTTATAAGCTGCATCTTGAGCATCAAATAATTCCCAAGAAGGCATAGACACTACACGAACTTTCTTACCTTCAGCAGTTAATTTTTCAGCCGCAGTCACACACAAACTCACTTCTGAACCAGTACCCATCAAAATGATATCAGGTGTCCCCTGACATTCAACAATAGTATAAGCACCTTTAGCCACTCCTTCCATGGAAGTTCCTGGCAAATTAGGCACATTTTGACGAGTGAAAGCTAATAGACTAGGTTCGTGTTTTTTGGACTTCTCAATAGCGATTTTATACGCCCCAGAACACTCATTTCCATCAGCCGGACGAAACACCGTTAAATTAGGAATAGCCCGTAAAGAAGCTAAAGTTTCAATGGGTTGGTGGGTGGGGCCGTCTTCCCCTTGTCCAATAGAGTCGTGAGTCATTACCCAAATAGAACCCGCTTGAGACAAAGCAGACAAACGGATAGCCGCCCGCATATAATCGGTAAAGATTAAGAAGGTAGCACCGTAGGAAATTAAACCAGAACCATGTAACGCCATTGCATTACAAATAGCACCCATGGCGTGTTCCCGTACCCCAAAATGGACGTTACGGTTAGCATAATGGCCTTTTTGGAAGTCGCCAAAACCTTTCAATTCTGTTAAGTTGGAGTGGGTTAAATCAGCCGAACCGCCAATTAATTCTGGTAAAACGGGGGCTAATTTGTTGAGACAGTTTTCTGAATGTTTACGGGTGGGTAATGGCTTATCTTCAGGGGTAAAAGTCGGTAATACTTTGTCCCAACCGTCAGGAAGTTTATTACTCAAATAACGTTCAAATTGAGCCGCTTCTGAGGGATATTTAGCTTTGTATGCTGTAAAAGCCTTATTCCATTCAGCTTCATAAGCAGCACCCCGTTCAATGGCTTTATTCATGTAAGTAAGCACATCTTGAGGCACGACAAAAGGCTCATATTCCCAGTTTAATGCCTTGCGGGTTAGAGCGGTTTCTTCAGGTCCTAATGCGGATCCGTGAATACCTGCGGTATTTTGTTTGTTGGGGGAACCGTAACCAATAGTTGTGGTTACTTTAATCATGGAAGGTTTATCGGTGACTGCTTTAGCTTCTTCAATAGCTTTGGCGATCGCCGTTAAATCAGTATTACCACTTTCTACATGGAGAACGTGCCAACCATAAGATTCAAACCGTTTGGAGACATCTTCAGTAAAGGCTACATCAGTAGAACCATCAATAGAGATGTGGTTATCATCATACAGAGCAATCAGTTTACCTAAACCCCAATGTCCGGCAATAGAACAAGCTTCACTGGCAACCCCTTCCATGTTACAACCATCACCTAAAATTACATAGGTATAATGGTCAACAATGGTAGCATCAGGTTTGTTGAAGGTAGCCGCTAAATGAGCTTCAGCTAGGGCTAAACCGACTCCATTGGCGATCCCTTGTCCTAAAGGCCCGGTGGTAACTTCTACCCCTTCAGTTTCAAAGTTTTCGGGGTGTCCAGGGGTTTTAGATCCCCATTGACGAAATTGTTTAATATCTTCAATGCTGACACTATCATAACCAGTCAAATAGAGTAAGGCGTACTGTAACATACAACCATGACCAGCCGAGAGGATAAAGCGATCGCGGTTGAACCATTTGGGGTTTTTGGGATTGAAGCGCATGAACTTATCCCAGAGGACAAACCCCATCGGAGCAGCTCCCATAGGGAGTCCTGGGTGTCCTGATTTGGATTTTTCTATCGCGTCAACGGCTAAAAAGCGAATAGAATTAATACAGAGTTCTTCGAGTGACTGGGTGGCAGCGACCATAACTTTTTTTGGAATAAACTACGATAAGACAATAATTGGTATAGAGTTAGTAACCTGCTGGTTGTACTTTCCCCAGGGTTTGTACCCATCATCCCACTCTTGCTTGACATACTCTCACCGCTAATTGCTACGCAATGTAACGAGAGATTCTTCCAGGCTCGCGCATAGGAATTACTGAATCATCCAGACCGCTTAACTATCTCCACTCTCGCGTTAGTTAGCCATAGGCGGGGCTGTCCTCAGTCGTTTAGGCTTTTGACCTCAGTTTGCGGATGCCCTCCGCTACTGTTGATTAACAATGTGTTTTTTTTAGATGGTTGGTACTTCGTTAGTTTCCCTAGCTGTTTTTACTGTGTTTTCGCTACCACAGGATCTTAGTTTTAACCTTCTCGGAACGCTTTGCCTCTAGAAAAACTTCTAGCCTACGCAGTAGGGGGTAAGGTATCTCAACCGATGTATATCATACACCAAAGTGAAACTTCGCGGTTTATTTGTTGGTCGTTATTGTCCTGTGATCGCTAGTGTTAAAATCATCATAATATCACGCTTACCGTGTTAGAACGATAATTAATTATAAAGACCAAGGAGCAAAAGATAAGTATAGAATTTGTTTTTTCTGGTCAAATGATGGTGTTAAAGATGTTGAAATCGTGGATTATCATTAACAAGAAAAGACTATGGTTAATATTCCCACTCATAGACCACCAACTACCCCAGGTGAAATGTTAAGAGAAGAATTTCTAGAACCAATGGGGTTGACTCAACAACAACTTGCAGATGGCATTGGAGTTAGTTATCAAAGGATTAATGAATTAATTAATGGCAAGAGAGGTATAACAACAAGTACAGCCTTAAGACTAGGGAAATACTTTGGGACATCTCCTGATTTTTGGCTTAATATACAAAGAGCGAATGAGCTTTATTCTGTAATGCAAAAAGAAGCCGAGCAGATTGAAAATATTAAGCCATTCGTGCAGATAGGAACTTAGACATAAAAGTAGGAACAACTTGTACAATCGGCTCTCCCGTATCTATGGGAAAAATGTATAATAAGCTACAATATTTTACTGGGTGGGTTACGGCGCGGATTAAAACTTATTCGTTTTTCATCAAAATCATCACCGCGCCTAACCCACCCTACGAAATATAAGATTTTCTTATCACCATAGATACGGGAGAGCCTATAATCAAAACTTAGTTTCATAGCGAATGGTTGCTTCATTAATAGAATAATTATAAGAGAAGCGAACGAGTGCCTTATTATCTAATTCATAAACGGTTTGTAAAACCGGATATATACTTAAATTTGGCAATCCTATACTATCTCCTATATCATCAGTTGTTTCATTCATTTGAAAAATCCAATCTTGAAGAAAAGGAAGAAGAACTACTGCAACTTGAGGAACCCCGATTTGCAGTAATTGAGTTGAATTTTGCTGCTGTTTCTCTGCAATAAAATCAGGAAGCTGACTCCCAAAAAGAGCAAATAGTTGACTATTGGTAAGAGGAGGATTACTGGTGACAGTAACAATCGGAGATTGGACTAAATCCCCTATGGAATTAGTGCCTAAGTTATTCACCTCAATACATTTGGCTATTTGTGTTAATAGGGAATTAGAAATAGTTGGAGATGAAGGAATTGGCCGATTATCTGTCCTTGTAAATTGACAAACTTGTTCTAATTGTTGACCAAGATTAGGCAGTAATTGACTGGCACTTCCTTTAATTCCTAGTGTAACTTCTGCTGATCTCGCTCGACTATTTTGTAGGATATCATCAGGAATTTCATTATCTTTAATAGACTGTAATCCCACTAATAAAAGATAGAATTTTAGCTCCAGATTAAGATAGGGATTAAGTAAACCATCTTGAGGTAAAAATGTCAAGGTATTATCTTGTTTACTACTGAAAAATACGCGAGTGACAGGAATATCTATTTTACCTGTATTCACCTTAACAGTTCCCGATGGTTCAAGAGCAAATATTTCAGCAAATGAAAGATTACTTAGTTTACCATTAAATGTAATATCTCCACTTACATTAAAGTAAAATTTAGGATTGATTTTTTTCTGATCAATTCCTACCTCATCAATGGAAATTTTAAAATCATTTAGTCTCGGAGAACTTATTATTCCATTGTTTGGGGTAAAGGTTCCTACCCAGCTTTCAAAAATAGGAGAGTTTGCTTGTTGTTTGGGAAAAGTAGGAACGACTAATTGTCCTTTACTAAAGCGCAGTTTTCCCCCAATTACAGGACTAATTAACGCCCCATCAATCACAATTTTACCATCGATAAGCCCTTCATAAATCCCATTTAAATTAATACTTTCTTCATTAATATTTAAGGTTAAAGGAGTGGGATTAGGTGTTGCTTTTGGGGATAAAGGAAATAGAGGTAAACTTCCTTGTGCGGTTAAAACTCTTGTTGCTACTTCTGCGGTTAATTCCTTAACTTGAAAGTATCCATTTTGTAAAATAATTTGACTATTGAGAGTAACGGGAATGGGTAATAATTCACTGTTAAAAGTGCCATTCTCTAAATTTAAAGTTATTTTACTATCAGGATTTAAGCTGATTTTTAGTTTATCATATACCGTTACTTTTCCATTAACATTGATGTTTATTTCTCCTTTTCCTCCATCCCAAACAATCTGCCCTTGTGTTAATGGTTCTAGTAAAGAAAAAGCTTCTGTTCCTATTTTAGCATTAATTGTAAAGTCATTATTATTATTGTTATCAATGGGAAAAGGAACTAGAGCATTAAGTTGTATAAAATCAGGATTAGTCATTTTTACTTTTAATTTATCCTGACCATAACTAAATTCTCCGCCTAAATCTTGATTGAGTAATCTAGCATAGACTGAGCCATCATTAAACTCAAATTTACCTTTCATTTCAGGATTAATTAGTGAGCCTTGAAGCACTCCTTCTAGTTTCACTAATCCATTAATATCTTCTGGAATAACAATTAAGCTTCTAACAAGATCTAAGGTTAATTTTTCTACTTTAAAATCTGATGGTTCAATATAAAATTGATTATTTTTATAGGATAAATTTAATGTTCCTTGAGCTAAAGTTTGTCCAACTTCAATTGTTGGTTTTAACTTAATGATACCATTTTCTAATTGTCCTTGAATATCTATTTTTTCAATAGGAATTATTTGCGCTCCTTCAATGACTAATCCTAATGGGTTGATAATAGAAGGGATAGAAGGTTGAGGTGTCCATTGCCATTTATTTCCTTCTAATTTTACTGTTAATTGGGGTTCTTTCAAATTTCCGCTTAAAGTAATTCCGGCATTAAATTTACCTCTCATATTTAATTTTCTCGGCAGATCTCCAGAATTTCTAGCGACAACTATATCTTTTATTATACGATCATTTTGCCAAAATGAATTTACTTGTTCAGCTACAGTATCATCAATATTTCCCATAGGTTTAGGATTGATTTGTTCAGCCGTAGTAAATATATTATCTCTTAGATTTAGTAAGCGTAAAAGACTATCCCAGTCAGATAAGTTTAAAGCGGTTAATATATCTTGGATATAGCCTTCTTTAACATCTAATTTACCTTCAATGTTACCTGACTTTAGATTTAATGCTCCTGCTACATTATAACTACTGTTGCCTATTTTTAATGTGGTATTATCTAACACAACACGATTATCTTGATACACCCAACTGGTTGTAAATTTATCTCCTACAATTTTACCCAATTTAGGATTAGATAAGCTTAAATTTCCTCCTAAGTTTAGAGTAGATGGGTTGAAATCTAGGTTAATATTTAATTGACCTCCTAAATAATCAGGAATACCATAGTTACTAATTGGAGAAATTCTTAGTAATTCTAAAGGAAAATTTTGCACTTTAGCAACTAATCTATCATTTTCATATTTCCCTTGAGCAATAATAGGATTAGATGTTTTAGCGATTTGTTGTATTTCAAAAGAGTTAAGAAGGTAAGGAAAGAGACATTTTTGTAACTTACAAGTAGTTAAATCAGCCGCAATAATATCTTGTTTTCCTCGCAAATTTATAGATATTTTATCAGATGATTCTATTTTTATTTTTCCACTTATTATAGGATCAAATAGACGATTATTAATGCTAAAATTGGATAGGCTTAAATCGCCAATTAGTTGTAAATTCTTTAAAGATAAGGGATCAGTTAATAAATTTCTAGCAACTAACTTACCTTTAAATTTTCCTTGTCCAGTTAAATCAATAGTTTGAGATAATAAGTTTCTATTAACAGGAATTTTAGCTAAAAGTTTAGTTAATGGTAAAGTTTCTAAATTAATTTGCGTATTGACATTAAGATTAACTTCTTTAATATCAGGATTTTTCCATAGATTTGATAATAATAAGTTTCCGTTAGCTGTTAAGTTTTGCTTGCCAATATTAATGGATATAGCATCAGCTTTAACCGAAGATATCTTATCTGATGGAAAAATAGCATTAATCGGAGCAGTTAGATTTATTTTAGCATTTAATGGCTCTAATTTATCAAGAAAGAATAATTGTGAATTCAAGGATGATAAATGTATATTTTGAGCAGTAATTTGAGATTCTATTTGATCTTGATTAAACTTAGTTGAGGTAATTAATGTTCCTTTTGCTATGCTGAATTCTGTTTCTGCATTCCCTGTAATACGATTAAAATTTAAGGAAAGTAAAGAGGCTAAATCAGTCGTTAAATTCACATTAGCTTTATTGACTCTAATGACGGGATATCCTTTAATAATCCATTCTGTTAAAGTTGGGGGTGTGGTAGTCGCATTTAGAGTAATAATTCCTTGATTTAATTGGGTATTTGACCTTATTTTTTGATTAGCTATTATTAAGTTAGTGTCAGCATTTATTTGTAAACCATTAAAATTAGGTTGGCTTAAATTTCCTGAAAAAGTAATTTGACTTTGAGTTAATTTAACAGGAATTGATAATTGAGAAACTAGGGAATTTAACGATAAATTATTAAGATTAGCAATGCCGTTGATATTCCCTTCTTTGACTGTACCTATTGTCTTAATTTTACTATCGACAACACTTAATTCAAGATTTGCTTTTGCTGTAATTGCTTGCCAATTTAATGTTGAATTATGCCAAATATTGTCTAATTTTGCTGCTATATTGATTTCAGAATTATTCAGGGTGACAGGAATGGGTAATTGGGGTAAAAATGAATTAATAAGAAGTTTGACTACTGTGGTTGCTGCTGTTATCTTTCCTTGTTCTATTTGACTATTAATAATGACTTTCCCTTGGGCAATAGATAAGCCTAAATTAGACTGCATTTGTAGGGATGTATTAAAAGGTTTATCTAATCTTCCTAAAAATTGACTATTACCTCTTTCAATCAAAAAATCATCAGGACATTTAAGTTTATTGACAGCACAAAAAGGAGTCAAAGATAAGGAGTTATATTTTAAAGTAGTTTGCCATGTCTTGACCTTTAAATCAGCATTACCGGTTAAAAATACTGTTCCACGATTAGTAATTAATTCTGTATTGGTTAGACTTAAATTATGGCGATTAATTACAATACTTCCTTGACTTAAAATGTTACTGTTAGGTTGACTTAAATTGGATAAATTCTGCCACTGCATTATTCCTTTGATATTTCCAATGGTTCCTTTTAATTGCCCTTTAGCGGTTAAGTTACCTAAATTAATCCTCTTAGGTAGTTTATAGTAAACGTCAACAAGTTTAGCAGTATTAAGTTTAGTCTGAAAAGTAAGATTTAATGGATATTTATCTAAAGTAAGGGGCTTTTTATTCTGTAATGAGTTAATTAAATTAGGCTGAATAACTCCTTTAGCTGTTATTTCTCCCCCTGATTCTGGTTTAATTCTAAAAGATTTTAAGACTAATTCATTAAAATTTGTTTGAAATTGACCAGCAACTTTATTTAATGTAGTTTTGGCGATTATAATTGGGTTCTTATTGTCGATTTTACCGATTAAAAAAGGATTGTTTAATTTACCAGTCAGTTTTAAATTAACGTCTACTTGTCCTTTAATTTTAACGGGAGAAGAAATAGGAAAAACTTGATTAAAGTTATCCCAACTTAACCCCTTAATATCAATACCTAAATTACTGCCTGTTTGCCAATCATAATTTCCTTTTATTTCTCCGATAATGTTACCTAAATTAACTTGTGCTTTGTCAATTAATATTTTACTTCCTGCAAAAGAAAAATTACCTAAAACTTCTATTGGTTTTTTCAATAATTGCCCTTTACTTTCAAGGTTATTTACCTTAACTGTTCCCTCTGCTTCGGTATGATCAAACTCTTTAAGAGAAGGTAAATTAAGATTAAGATTCGCTTTAATATCTCCTTGTTTTAATTGAATCGGTAGATTAGGAATAAGATTAGTTAAATCATTTAAAGCTAATTTGTTAATAGTTAATTTTACTTGACTTTCAGTAGTCTTTATCATGGTCTTCCCTTGAATATTAATGTCACTAGCAAGTAAACCAAGATTGATATTATAGTCCCACTTCTTCAGAGGATTTTCTTGATAAGTGGCTTTTCCTGTTATATCAACATTAACCGGATTTTTGCTGTCATAAGCTAATAATTGAAGTTCAGATTGTTTAAGAGAAAAAGTTACATCTAAATTCACAGGGACCTTATCATCTGTGACCTTGAAATCTAGCCAATTTCCTTGAGCATTTTGTGGTAAATAAGATTTAAGCTTATGGGGAATAATCGTAAGAGATAAAGTACGTTGAAATAAAAGAGAAAAAGGATTAAAGTTAACAATAACACTCTCAGTTGTTAAGTGACTAGAATAGTTAGATGTGCTAGGAATAGAAGACTTTCCTAGAGATAAATGAGTTAAAGAAAATCCTTGAAGTTCTCCAATATCAATAGGACGGTTAATGATTTGACTCACTTGTTGTTCTAACCAAGGGGGAAGATATTCTCGTAAGAAAATTCCTAACCCCATATAACCCAACCCCAAAATACTAATAGAGGTGGTTCCAATGATAATAGTCTTGGGTCGTTTAATAATATGAAAAAAGCGACTAAAATGACGAGAAATGCCAGTTTGAGGGGGAGGAGATTGACTCATGAGGGTTCATATTTAAAAAAAATAGTAAAGAGACCTTGAGGAGATAATTAAAAACATATAAAATGTTTTTTGACTACTGTAACTTATTAACTTAGGAAAATGGCAACTGATGAATAGGAGACAAATGATCAAGAGACAGAGTATAGCTTAAACCCAGTTAAGATAAAGTAAAGAAAAAAGATGCACAATAACGGTCAATATGCCCGACAATAATAAAAAGAAACACAAAGGAGTAACCCACTGATGTTGGCATACATCCTAGCGATCGCCTTAGGAATAACTAGCTTAAGTCTGTACCTATCTGCCTTCTTTTTACCCGAACTCCATCGTAAAGACGATTTTCTCTGGAGTGGCGTTGGTTTATTTTACGCCCTAATCTTATGGTTATGTGCGGGACGAATAACAGGGGCCGTCTTATTAGGACAAGCGGCAGCAGTCACCCTTGTGTTATCTTTTGGATGGCAAACAGTCAGGTTAAGACGGGCGATCGCTCATCCAGACGAACAAACTGATTTATCGGGTTTTTCCTTACTTAACTGGGTAAAAGACCGTTTAGGGAAGAAAACTCAACCTTCCTCACCTCCTGTTATTGAAACACCCCCCCCAACGGTAGAAACTCCCGAAATATCTCCCCAACCGGAAGAAACAGTGATTATTGAGTCAGATTTAGCTATCACAGAAACTGCTGAACCTGAAATCTCAGAAACTCCCTTAGAAGAACTTATTACTACAGAGTTAGAGACTCCCGAAACAGAACCAGAAACCTCAGAGTTAGTATCAGTAGAGGAGACACCTACCATAGAATCTCAACCTGTGGTTAAACCGCAAGTTGAACCCAAGAAAAAAGGGTTTTCTCTTAAAGGGTTATTTGGGTTTGGGAAGTCTAAACCTAAACCTCCTGCACCAACTCCTTCAACTGTGTTAGAAGAAGTTACAGCAGTCATAGAGGATGAAGAATGGGAAGACTCCGAGACTCCTTTAGAAGATAGTCAAGAAAAAGCAACAACGACGGTTACATCAGAAATAATCCCCGAAAAAACCAACTGGGAAGATACTAAAGAAGAAACTGTTACAGTTGTGACATCGGAAATAATACCCGAAGAAAACACCTTAGAAATTACAGAAATTATAGAAGAAAAAGAAGCGATCGCACTCACACCGGAAATACCTGTTTCAGAAAGTGAAGAAAAAGAAGTGATAGGAGTGATACCAGAAATCACCCTTCAAGAGAGTGAAATCAAAGATGAGATTGAATTTAAACCCGTTATTGTTGACGATGAAACAGAAACACTAATTGAAAGTTCTGAACCTAAAAATGTTGTCCCTTCTCCTATAGAAAGTACCCCAGATATAGTTAAACCAATAGCAACACCTGAAACAGAAAAGATTGAAGAATCTCCCTTATTGACTGAAGATAAAAAGGATAGTTAATGAATGTACTTATAGGGTGTGCATTGCCCACCCTACATTATCAGTAAACAGTTATCAGTGAACAGTTAACAGTAGAAAATATTCTCTTACTGATAACTGATAACTGTTCACTGTTCACTGGTTTAGTCCCAGGTTTCAAAGTGATTAATCCACTGATAAAATAAACGAGTAAATTGAGTTTTACGACTTTCAAAACTAGCAGCAATCCAAATAAATATTAACCCTAAACATAAACCAATAATCCATTTAAGTAAGGGATACATAAAACTCAGAATAACTAATTGATAAAATCCATTAATTAAAAAAGTCATTGTTCCCACAAAAAGAAAAGCCCGCACTTGAAAAGATAGACCAACAAAAATACTAATAAGGCTTAAAAATCCAGGTATTATACCTGTTTTACTGTAAAACAATAATGAAGAGAAACAAATTAATCCTGTACCCAAAAGTCGTAAATAATGCCGTAATATGTTACTGTTTATTCCGTCACAAGCAGGTTCAATCCTAACAATAATTAGTAAAGAAAGTCCCACTAAACAGAAATAAAGAAAAGGGATAATCACACTAAAATATCTTAATCTATAAGCGATCGCACCATCCACTAACAAAAGACTGAGATACCATAAACGACGGTTTTGACCTAATTTTCCCAAAATACCATAACAAATAGCCCCCACTAACCAAGTTATCTCATTAATAGGACTTAAAGCCGTCAGAATACCCCCTAAAGGTAACAGATAAGCGAATACTCGCCAAGGTCGCACAGGCCATCCCCATTGTTCCCAAGGAAGACCATAAACCACTAAAGAAGACAAAGATATGAGTATACCTGTAGACTCCTCAAACAGATGAGAGAGAAACGGGGGAGTAGGAACCAAAGAAGAACTATAAACAGCGATCGCACTTCCTTCTAAAATGCCCAAATAGACCCAAACTTCATGAGGATGAGGATAACGTCCCTGCATTAAAGCATAACGGGTTAGAAAGAATCCTGCACCCAAACCAGCCCACGAATTGACCTCGATAGGATATAATGTTCCTAAGCCTAAAAATAGACTGCCTAAACACCAGTGTATATGGGCTACCCAGTTTAATTCTTCTGTGGTAAAATTAAGATAATCTGTTAGCCAACTAGAAGCAAGACGATACCCATACATAATCGTCGTTGCTAGTGTTGTCATGGCTAAAAATCTATCACCTAAAGATAAAGAGTCTACCTGATACAGTAATAACTCATAAAGAGACAGAGAAAAACCCGCGATCGCTACATATAACAAGGGTTTAAACTGTTGTTTGCGTCGTCCTACTCCCAGAATAATTAAAACCAACCCTAAAGAACTAAAACCAGTCCAATTTTCCCAAATATTCCAACGTAAAGCAGTTCCTAACCCCCCATATAACAAGGGGAGAATATGCCAACTACTGAGTATATTAGTTTGTTGTGTGCGTTTAGACCACCATTGTCCTAAAAGTTGAGTCAATAACCCTAAGATAATATTAGCAATCCCTAGCGCAATAATTGAACGTCCTGTTAGTCCTAACACTTCCACTGTCAATAGTTCTAGACTCCAACCTATTGCATATACACTCCAGTTTGTGGGATGGTTCCAACTGCGATAAGTGATCATTGCTAATAATAAAAATAGGGAAAATATAGCCCCTTGACTGCCATCAATAAACCCCCAATACACTATGAGAGAATGAACAGTTAAGGTAACTAAAGCGATACTCGATAACGTGATGGCCCATCCATCTATAGCATAGGTATAAACTTTAGCTAAGGAGTTAGTTTTAGTGTTTAATTTTCCCCATAATAGCCATAAAATCATGATTATTGTAACTGGAAATAATAACCCTTGGGTAATAGAAAATTGCCAAACTTTTAACCCTGTCCCCACTAAACTTAAGGTAAACCCAATAGCGATCGCTGCTGATAAGCAATGAGATAAATATTTTGTATTAATAAATAGAAATACTGTGGCTATCCCTAAACCAATTAAGCGAGTTTCGGGAGAAAATAGAGTTAATCCCTGCATCATAATTAACCCTAACACACTTAACCAATTTCCTAGTATTCGTCGCTTGAGATCTTTAATTCCAATTAAAGTAAAAACTAAGGGATAAATTAACCAAATTAGAGCTAAAACTGGCGAATTAAACCTATTGAACCATAATAGATAATAAGCCATTGCTCCTAAAACTAAACAAATTAACCAAGCACTTTTTGAGCCTACAGTTAACCAAAATGAATCAGGAGATTCTTTAAGGCTAAAAATTCCTTCTACTGCCATTAATGCTAATAAAATCGTCGCCCAGACCGATAAATCAAGGGAGGGTACAGCCAGATTAATTAGAGAGAATAAAGAGAGTAAACCAGTAATATGAGTTAAATAACCTAATAAATTAGAAAGTTGCTGATCCCCCCAACCCCCCTTAAGAAGGGGGGCTATATTATTAGTTTGAAGGGGGGCTATATTATTAGTTTGAAGGGAGTCTATATTATCAGTTTGAAGGGAGTTTACATTACCAGTTTGAAGGGGAGTTATATTACCAGTTGTATGTATATTCCTCCCTTTTGAAGGGGGGTTACGGGGGAGCTCTTGCGATCGCTTAATACTAGACTGAGTTACCCAAACTAAAGCAACAGTTGAGATTGCTAGATTAACAGTTCTTAAGAGAGGATGAACTAAACTTAAAGCGGTTAAAATGATACCAAATAAAGCGATTATTTGACCACTAAAATTAGCTAAACTACCTTTTCCTAAACGAGAAAATAAATTTATTAGGGCAATATGAACAAATAAATAGGGTAATAATAAAATACTCAACCAAGTCCAAGAAATCGATTGAGTGTCAGTTATTGTGATGATTGAAGTAATAATATTTTGTAGGGGAGATAAACGTAAAAATAGCCACTGAAGTTGTAAACCAATGACAAAAATTAACAACCAATCTTTTTTTAACCTATATTGTCTTAAACGTCGGGATAAATAAAGTATAGCTAATCCACTAACTGCGATCGCTTGTAAAGGTATTTTAACGACAGATAATAACCATCCCAACCCCAATAAAATTGTGCCAACTCTTGACCAAATACCTTGATAAAAAGGAAAACGCCAAAGCATTAACCAACCACAAATACCTACAGCTAAACCTAATTGAGAAATGCCTACAGGAGTAACGAAAATTGCCCGAATGAGCAAAATTGCCACCGCATAAACCACAATAGCTCCCGTGAGACTAAAAGGCAACCTATCGAGTCTATTTTCGGTTTCTAGGGTTGGTTGGGGAACGGTTAAAGTAATGAGAGTTGTCCCGATAACACCTGCATAAGTTGCTATTAGAGGCATTCCTGGGATAGTCCAACCCCAATGAATATAACTTAACCCCAGATGGTTTATCAGGGGCCAACCAGAGGAGGCGTTTTTAAAAAGCTTAATAGTCAAGAAACTTAAGGATAAGGCAGCTATAGACATTATTAGCCATCCTAAAGGAGTATGCCAGAGATAAAAGCTATCCATAGCCCAAAAATTGACAGTAACTAACAATAAAGTCACTAAACGTAAAGCTTGACTGGTCAACCTAAGATGAGGTTGTTTGTTAGTCCATACACTTGCTGCCCAAAATCCGAGAGTATATAACCATAAAATTGCATATTGTCCAAGAATAGGGACATTTTGCCAGTTATTCGCGGCAATGACTCCTGAAGAAATCACTACCATGAATATTCCCAAGAGTAGCAACCAAATGACACTTAATTCGGCCATCAATGATTGCATCATTTGTCCTATCCGAGAGACAGAACGCTGACGGGTAGGAGGTTGTATTCTTTCCTCTCTCCATTCCCTTGTAGTTTGAGGGGTAATAACTGGAGAAGAAATAGTACAAGTTAAATAGTTTTGAGATATTTTATTAATTTGATTATCAGTTAAGAGTTCTAATTGCAACCAAGCATCTAAACCGATTAAAAGAGATTCATGAGAAGAATTAACCTTAATTTCTAAGGAAATATCTGTATTTTGATTTATTATTTCTAAATCTTGCCAGGTTTGTAATCCTTGTATGAGGTTAGAGGGATTGATACTACTTTGTAATTGTAGATGAAACTGAGGATGTTCTGTGGTTAGATTAGTTTGTAGTTCAACATCAGTTAATAACCCTAATTGTAGCCAAGTTTCCCATCCTTCTAATAGTTGAGGGAGGGAGGTTATTGATATTTGGAGACGAATTAAGCGGTTTTGCGGTGTAAGTGGGAAATCATCGGGTTGAAAAGGCATCTTATTAATGAGGATTGTATATAAATTATACTTATTCTCAAAACTAATGATAAACTTAGTATTGATTTATAATGTATATTTTTAATGGTAATTTAACCGATGAGTCAAACACCCATTACAGTAACTTACTCCTTAGAAGAAATTTTAGGTCAAATCAATCAGAAACTAGATAAACTTCAGGAAGATGTTACCGATATCAAGATTGAAGTCACTGAAATTAAGGGGGAACTAAAAAGAGTTGAAACCGAATTAAAAGGAGACATAAAAAGAGTTGAAATTGAATTAAAAGGGGAAATCAACAGAGTTGAAACTGAATTAAAAGGAGAAATTAAAACATTAGATGCAAAAGTTGACGGCATTGGTAAACGCTTAGATACACAAGAATTTATTAATCGTTCTGTTGTCGTTGGTTTTGTATTAGCAATTGGAGCAGGTATAGTTAAGTTATTTGTTCCTAATTTCCCTAATTAATTTGACAATTTTATGGTTTTATAATTCCTGAATAAGTCTGGAAGAATTGGAGAACGTTACTAGGAGTGGAGTTACGCACTCAGAACCGAAAACAGCGATTTTACGTCATTGCGAGCGGTAGCGAAGCAATCTCAAACCCTGATTATTTCGTTACAGTGCGTAACTCCTAGTTACATTTTTTTGCATCTTAAACTTAATTTAATATTTATTGCTCTTGCTTCGGGGAATGTATAAATGGTGTAGTTCACCATTTATATTTGCTGTTGGGTTAAGTTTAATCGCATCTGGGCTGAAAGGAATTAGGTTATATTGGCGAGAATTGACCATTTTATTCTTCCTAGGAATGCCTGTTGTAATCGCCTCATGGCTAAAATTTGACCCATCTTCTATAGCTGCTCAATTTTCTACTTTCATTCTTTGGTGTATAAATTTAAATCCTGTTCGTGAGGGAGTTTATATTCATTTATCAACAGGGTCGGTAGAGGTTAATAAAGGCTGCTCAGGATTAGAGGCTATGACTTATCTTTTAGGAATATCGGTTATTATGCTGATAATGTTTCCTTTGAAACGAATTTACAATATTATAGTGCCGATTGTGGCTATCAGCTTGGGATTTATGGTTAATGGATTTCGGATAGTATTATTAACTTTATTGGTAGCTTCAAATAAAATGGAAGCTTTTAAATACTGGCATGAAGGGGAAGGCTCATTAATAGTTGGAATGGTAGCCATAGGATTTTTTTTAGTATTTTACTTTTTGTTGATTCGATTTTCAGATGTAGAAGAATTGGAGGATGCCGACACTCAAAAGTATTAAAATATAAATTATTGGCTGTATTATCTTTCAATTCTGATGAATAAGCTAGAAAAATTTTAATAATTTGAATCCCCGAACTCATGAATAATCCTCTTAATATATACTAATTTTATTATTCCCTATTCCATTATACACTTCATCTGCGGAAATTGTCGCCCTTCCATCGGTGCGTTTTCGCTGTATTTCTAATAAGTTTTGCTTGAAAGTTTCTTTGACTTCCTTTCCCTGATCAGGATCGCCAAAATATTGATCTAGAGTTTCATCTGAATCGCACTTAAATTTAATGAGTAACTTAAATCATGAATTATAATTCATGATTTATAATTCATAATTCATAATTCATAATTCATAATTCATAATTCATAATTCATAATTCATAATTCATAATTCATGATTCATGATTTATAATTCATAATTCATAATTCATAATTCATAATTTAATTTGAGCTAAAGCTTGAGCAATAACATCTGCACCTGCACCCGCTAAATTAGAATTTTCACCAATATATTTTTTCCAAGCTTTCGTACCTGAAACTCCAAAAAAAAACGTTAACATATGACGACTAATAGCATGAAGTTTTACCCCCTTATTTGTCCAATAATCAATGTAAGGTAACATTCCTTCAATAACTTCATGACGAGTTGGTGGCGTAACATTTTCCCCATAAATATCTCGATCAACTGTTGCCAATAAATAAGGATTATCATAAGCTGCTCGACCAATCATAACCCCATCCACAAATTGTAATTGTTCTTGCACTTGATCTAAAGTAATAATTCCCCCATTAATTTCAATAAATAAATGAGGAAACTCTTGCTTAAGACGATAAACATCTTGATAGCGTAACGGAGGAATAGTGCGATTATCTTTAGGACTTAAACCCTGTAACCAAGCTTTGCGAGCGTGTACCGTAAATCGTTCACATCCTGCCTCTGAAACAATGCGAACAAACTCCGCCATATCTTCATAAAGATCGCGTTCATCAATGCCAATACGATGTTTAATACTAATAGGAATATTGACGGATTTTTGCATCGTTTCTACACAACGAGCAACTAACTCCGGTTGAGCCATTAAACAGGCCCCAAAATTGCCATTTTGAACCCGATCGCTCGGACAACCCACATTAAGATTAACCTCATCATAACCCCAATCTTCCGCAATTTTGGCACATTCAGCCAAGAGAGTGGGATTATCACCCCCTAATTGTAAAGCCAGAGGTTTTTCTTCAGGAGAGAAATCTAATAACTTAGAGCGATCGCCATAATGAATAGCCGCCGTAACAATCATTTCCGTGTAAAGTAGAGTACGACGGGTAATCTGACGCATAAAATAACGAAAATGACGATCAGTACGATCCATCATCGGTGCGACACTCAAAGGATAAAAAAAATTAACAGACATGAGCATTAACAATTAAGCGATACAATCAACAATAGGGGTTAGTCTTTCACGTTGCTATAGGACTACGCATTAAGGTTAGGATATTGGTAAAAGTAGCAACCCTTTTTGCCGTCCACTTTTGCCTTTTGCTTGACCCGTTAGCGGGATGGGTGGCCCTAGAAAAATAAAGCATCTTTAGCTCCTCATTTTGTCTTATGTCTACCATTGATCAACTCGAACCTGCCGGAAAGGCTGATGTGGTTGTTTATCAACCCTACTATCATAAAGACAAACATAAAATCCTACCCTATGCACTGACTTTATATGGTCAGGGTTATCTGGAAGGAAAACGTGAGATCGAAGGCAGTCAAGGCATTCCCTTTGTTGCTTCCTGGTATGTGTCTAAGTTACCCTCTGAGTTAACCCGTTGTCGCATGCAATTTGAAGGACAAGCAGACTTAAGCTATGAGATCACCATTCTCAATGCTGAGTTTATTGACTATCTTATCGAAGCGATCAAAATCTTTCGACAAATTCAATCCGTCGATTTTCCTCAAGGATTCTACCGTAAATTATTACGCTTTGAAGAATCTGCCTCTTAAGAAATCGAACCACAAATAAGGAATAACCCCGTGGCACAATCAGCTAAATATTTACTCATCGGTTCCATAGAAGCCTATAGTGGTAAGTCAGGAACCATCTTGGGACTTGCCCACCAGTTACAACAAAAAGGCTTCTGTGTGGCCTATGCTAAACCAGTAGGAACCTATCTAACCCCAAATACGCCTCACGAGGGGGAAGCTGATGTCTCCTTTATTAGTCAATCTTTAAAATTAGCACCAACTCAGGTAGCTTCCCCCTTAGTGTTTCTCTCCTCTGACACCGTTAAAAAACGTCTTCAAGGAGAAGATACCACAGATTATACTAAGAAATTAAAAGATACTTTTAGGCAAATATCAGCTAATATTATCATTCTAGAGGGGGCAGGAACCCTCGCAGAAGGGTGTTTATTTGACTTATCAGTCCCTAAAATTGCCCAAACTCTCCAAGCTTCTATCTTATTAGTCGCCCGTTATCATTCTCCCTTAGTTGTAGATAATTTGTTACAGGCTAAAGAGCAACTCGGCGATCGCTTAGGAGGTGTGGTCATCAATGGTATTCCCCTTAATGAGTTAGAAGAAACTCAAACCTTGATTAAACCCTATCTAGAAAGCCAAGGAATCGAAGTTTTAGGGATGTTACCCTCTAACATTTTACTGCGTAGTGTCAGCGTCAGAGAAATTGCTCAACAATTAGGGGCCGAAGTTTTATGTCGTAAAGATCGTCTAGATTTAATGGTAGAAAGTCTCACCATTGGAGCCATGAATGTTAATTCTGCTTTAGAATATTTTCGTCAGGGACGAAATAAAGCTGTTGTTACAGGGGGCGATCGCACAGATTTACAATTGGCAGCCTTAGAAACTTCCACCAGTTGTCTGATCCTCACAGGACACATGGCCCCTCAACCCTTAATTATTAGTCGGGCCGAAGATTTAGAAGTCCCTATTTTGTCCGTCAATCTTGATACATTAGGAACCGTAGAAATTGTAGATCGAGCGTTCGGTACAGTAAGACTGCAAGAACAAATTAAGATCGATTGTATTCAAGAATTGATGACAGAACATTTTGATTTTGAGCGGTTACTAGAAAAATTAGGGCTTTAGCTCAGGGAATCAGGGTTATTTCCTTCTAGACAAATGCTCATTTTATAGGGGCAGGTTTTTGTAGGGGCGGGTTTTTGTAGAGGCGGGTTTTTTACAGCAGTTATGATGGTCACAAAAAAGTTAAATAAACCCGCCCCTATTACATGATGTTCACAAAGAAGTTAAATAAACCCGCCCCTATTACATGATGCTCACAAAAAAGTTAAATAAACCCGCCCTGCCTTAGCTCAACAAGGAGGGTAAAATTCCCCTCCCTAGTTCAAGACTAACGAAACATACTACTAACGGAAGTATCTTCGTGAATGCGCCAAATAGCTTCCCCAATTAAATTGGCTACAGAAAGCACTTTTAACTGTTTAAAGTGATGTTTTTCAGAAACTGGAATGGTATTAGTGACGATCACTTCTTCAAACATTCCACTAGATAAACGAGAGATGGCTGGTTCCGAAAATACCGCATGAGTAGCACAAGCATATACTTGTCGGGCCCCTTCTTCTCTTAAGAGTCTAGCTCCTTCTGTAATGGTTCCAGCCGTATCAATCATGTCATCGACTAAAACAGCCGTTTTCCCTTTAACATCCCCAATTAAATTCAGCACTTGGGCCACATTATGGCTTTGACGGCGTTTATCAATAATTGCTAAAGGAGCTTCATTTAATTTTTTGGCGAACGATCTCGCTCGAGCAACTCCTCCCACATCAGGGGAAACTACCACCAGATCAGATAAGTTTTTACTGGCTAAATAGTCCTGTAATACTGGTGATCCGTAAACATGATCAAAAGGGATGTCAAAATAGCCTTGAATTTGGGCGGAATGCAAATCCATTGCTAGTACCCGTTGGGCCCCCGCTTCGGTGATTAAATTAGCCACCAGTTTCGCAGTAATTGATTCTCGTCCCGCCGTTTTGCGATCAGCCCGCGCATAACCGTAATAAGGCACAACGGCGGTAATTTGCCTTGCGGATGCTCGACGACAAGCATCGATCATAATCAACAATTCCATTAAATGATCGTTGACTGGATGACAGCAAGGTTGGATCAGATAAACATCACAGCCACGGATCGATTCTTGAATTTGAATGTACAATTCTCCATCGGCAAACTGTTTGCGAACCATTGGCCCGATATCCATCCCTAAATAACGGGCGACTTCCTTGGCTAGAGGAATATTAGCTGATCCCGAAAAAAGACTTAGGCGGTTATTCTCCGACAAAGCTGGTATCATCGATTGTGGCGTTAATATAGGAGTGTAGCTCACGGCAGATTCTTGACCCTCAACTCATGGCAACTCTAATCATCTCAGGTTTTTTGATTGTCTGAGCAGATTTTCTTCCTTTCTTGATCATATCGAAATTAGCTTTTAATTCTATCGCCAAAAATGAAAACTTTATGTATTGTGGGAACGGATACGGAAGTCGGTAAAACTGTCTTAACGACTGCGATCGCTGCTTATTCTCAAGTTTATTACCCTCAAAGGTCTGTCGGTATCATGAAACTACTTCAAACTGGAGTCGGCGATCGCGAACATTATCAACAGATGTTTGGATCTTATGCTTCTATAGAAGTGGTGGCCCCTCTGGTTTTTTCTACTCCTGTTGCTCCTCCTATTGCTGCCGAGCGAGAAGAACTTCCGATCCCTCTGGCTCAAGTCTGGCAAGCTTTATGTTCTCTCCAACAAACTAAGGATTTAGTATTAGTAGAAGGGTTAGGGGGTTTAGGATCTCCGGTAACTTGGGAGTTGACAGTGGCTGATATCGCCGGAGAATGGCGTTTACCAACGGTTTTGGTGGTTCCGGTCAAGTTAGGGGCGATCGCTCAAGCAGTGGCTAATGTGGCTTTAGCTCGTCAAACTAAAGTTAATCTTAAAGGAATCATCCTCAGTTGTATTAATCCTATCTCAGATCAAGAGTTAGTTGATTGGGCCCCAAAAGAATTAATTCAATCTTTAACTTATGTTCCTGTTGTGGGAATTTTACCTTATCTACAAGATTTACTGGATGTTAATAAATTAGCTCATATTACTTCTAATTTAGATCTAGAAATGTTATTTTAATTGATAATAGAACGTTTATATAGCGTTTCTTTGACTTATGAGGTACACTCTATTTATCATCTATTGCCTATTGCCTAAAACTAGAAAATTTTGTACCTCACGAGTATGAGAATTGCTATAATTCATAATTCATAATTCATAATTCATAATTCTTATGACTTCCATTAACGAGCAACTTACTCAACAATTTAGCCAAGCCTTAGTTAAAGCATTTGGGGATAAATTTAACGAAATTGATCCTCAAGTTTGGCCGGCCCGTGATCCCAAAAATGGAGATTATCAAGTTAATATTGCCCTTTCCTTGGCTAAACAATTAGGTCAACCTCCAAGAGCGATCGCCCAAACAATTATTGATAATTTACCCCTCAATAATATGATAGAAACCCCAACCATTGGAGGCCCTGGTTTTATCAATATTAAGATTCAAGCAACTTATCTAGAAACTCAACTGAAAACCTGGCAAAATGATCTGCGGTTAGGAGTAGAAAAATCTGCTAAAATCCAAAAAATTATTGTAGATTTTTCCAGTCCAAATATTGCTAAAGAAATGCACGTCGGACACTTACGATCTACCATTATTGGGGATTCAATAGCTCGTATTTTAGAATTTCTAGGTCATCAAGTTTTACGTCTCAATCATGTAGGAGATTGGGGTACTCAATTTGGTATGTTGATTGCTTATTTACGAGAAGTTTATCCCGACGCTTTAACTACAGCTAATGTCCTAAATATAGGAGATTTAGTTACTTTTTATAAACAAGCAAAACAACGGTTTGATGAAGACGAAATATTTAAAGAAACCGCCAGAAATGAAGTAGTAAAACTACAAGCAGGTAATCAAGAAAGTCGTCACGCTTGGCAATTACTTTGTGAACAGTCTCGTCGAGAATTTCAGCTTATTTATGATCGGTTAGATATTCAATTAACAGAACGAGGAGAATCTTTTTATAATCAGTTCTTAGAAGATGTTATCAAACAATTAAAAGAAAAAAAAATTCTAGAAGAAAATCAGGGAGCGCAATGTGTTTTTTTAGAAGGATTTATCAATAAAGACGGTGATCCTTTACCTCTAATTGTACAAAAATCTGATGGAGGTTACAATTATGCTACAACAGATTTAGCTGCCCTAAATTATCGTATCCAAACCGATGAAGCAGAACGCATAATTTATGTAACAGATGCGGGACAAGCTAATCATTTTGCCCAAGTTTTTCAGGTGGGCAAAAAAGCAGGAATTTTAACTGAGAAAGTAGAGATAATTCATGTTCCCTTTGGCTTAGTTAAAGGGGAAGACGGCAAAAAATTAAAGACTCGTTCAGGTGAAATTATTAAATTAAAAGACTTATTAGATGAAGCCGTAAGTTATGCTCGTCAAGATTTAGAAAATCGCTTAGAATTAGAAGAAAGAAAAGAATCACAAACCTTTATTGCTCATGTTTCTGAAATTGTA